>CAJCIZ010000060.1 GCA_903970525.1 Myxococcales bacterium
CTTACAGCAAGTTGCGAAAGAATTAAGAAAACGCAATCAATTGAAATGTTCATTGCATATCGCAGATACGCCTAGAGATGTTGATTTAATTACATCGGCTACGCCAGAGCAAATTCAAGCAGAATTACCCAACTGTGAGCCATATACTTTTATTCAAAAATTTGGTGTTTACGCCTATAAAGGTGAAATTGATAATCTTTCAATTGATGTTTCGTATAAACCGAAAATCATCAATCCAGAAGGGATATTGGATGCAGTCTTCAACTGCTGTGTCTCGATTAAGTCTATGGTAGCAGACGGTCAGGGAAGGGTGATGGACCCGCTACAAATCAGCATCCAAGATATCAAAGATGGGCGATTGAGATTGAATGGAGACAATCCACTGTTGCATATACAGAAAAAACCGGATGTGATTTTTTTCATCATTGATACGGCATTAAAAATCGGCATGATGATTCCGGACGATCTTAAGCGCTTAATCCAATCGCAAGTTTCGCTTGTCAGTTCATTAGAGCATGAATTATTGAATTATTGGATGATACGTTTGTGGAAACCGGGTCAATTTCAGTTGATGTTTTCTACTTTGCAATCGTTGTCGATACTCCCGCGTTTATTTCCTAGAATGCGAGATGGTATTCAAAACTATGCATATTGGTTGCAATCAGAGTTAGTCAGAATAGATGAGGCTAGTAAAAAAATAGCTGTCACAGATGATATGCAAGAAATGATAAATGAATTGCATCTGGCGATGATTATTTGTGAGTTGGCCTATCAGTATAAAGAATTAAGTGCTACTGAGTTATCTCATTTGCTTAAGAACAATAAAGTCTCTCTCATTTCTGAATGCCATAATACGTTGCTATTGCCAGAGAGTTATTCATCCACTGAGCAGCAGGCTGTTTTACGACAGATGCAATCAAATTTTGAGGATGCCGTGAATCGGTTTGTGCAGTCCCATCAAGTAGTCAATACAGAAGGCATTCTTATTCCCGCGTAGCTGGGAATCTATTTTTAGTATATGGCAATCCCGCATTAATTTTGTCATACTATTTATTCCTATTGATTTAAAAGGTGAGAGCATGACTTACCCTGACACAGCCAAATCCAAGGCGGATCTAGAGAAAGTATTTTCTGATGTGGATGTTGCGTTGGAAAATTTAATTTCAAAATATAGAGATCTCTATATTACGGATCAAGACGATCCGCTTCGTGAGCAGTTAGGCGCTTTTTTTGAAGAATTGGAAGGCTTAAGGAAAAAGATCAGCAACACTAAAGAAATTCTTTCTGATCGTGTCGAGAGCGTAGAAGATGTCGCTCAGTATCTCGAAGATCTTGTCGATGATGTAACAGAATATAAACAAGAGAATGAAGCAAACACGGTCTCTAATGATATTATGGCTGCAATTGATTCCGTTGAATCCTTAATAGGCGTGGGTGGAGCGGAGTCTTCTGAAATTGAAGCTGCTATTCTAGAAAATCCACAAACACAGACTGAAAATTACTTCCGATCGAAAAAGAAAGAACTGGATGAGATTATTGCCGCGAATCCAGACTTTCGTTGATATCTAACAAAAAAGTTCTTTTATTACTGTATTTGACGCTTTTAGCTAAGTAAGGCATAATTGCACCGTAGTAAAATCTATTCAAAATAACAGATAATTTTGTGACTTCTCATTATGCCTATTACAGTGCGTGATCCTAATCAGCTTGAAGAAGAATTTATTAGATTAAGTATAGCTCAACCAACAGATTCCCATAGTGTAGAGAATTTTAAACAATCAGACATATACAAGTTTTTAAATCACAATCGTAAATCTATTTCTTCAGGAGAGTTAGATATTAATATCTACTATCATTTCCCGGGTAGTGGAATAATGGAAACCGCACTGCATCGTGCAGCGATGAATTGTCATATGATGCTCTTTATTCAACTTATCGTTCTGATGTAACAATGTTGCAGATCATAAATAAACTGTTATCTGATGTTGATGATCTTAGCCTGGTATTGAACAATAATAGCGAGATAGTCTTGCACAAGATGGCACGATTCTCTCCCCAGAAAGTTGCGCATGAAATAGCTATGAATCAATGGATAGCTACTATCAGACCTAAAATGCCTTCAGATAAACTTCTTCGACAAACGCTATTGTAAGGCTAAATTAAGCGGTAATATGTTTACTGGTTTTACGCCTGCGGCGAGTAAAACAGCGCTAAAATCGATGCGAGAAACCATTAGGAGTAGCAACCTTAGAAATCGCACACATGAGCATGAGCGAGATAGCAGAGTGGTTTAATCCAATCCTTCAAGGATGGTTAAACTATTATGGTAAATATACACGGTCATCGTTATATGTTATATGGCGACACTTCAATCTCACGCTGGTTTCATAGTCGAAAAGAAAATACAAGTCGTTAAGAAATAGTAAAGATAGATCCTTTAAATTCATAAGCAGGATTGCTAAAGAAAATTCGGGTCTATTTATACATTGGCGAATAGGAATGGAAGGGGGGTTTTTCTGATGGAAGCGGTGTGAGTCGAGAGATTCCCGCACCGTTTTGCGAGAGGCTGAGGCTGAAATGCCTTGGTCTACTCTCCACTCAAACGGCAGTCGAGGAGAGCGAAGTCACACGGATAAACCGCTTAATAGCATCTATCAAGCGAGAGTTTGCCGCGGCGCCTTATTTGGATAAATACCTAGACGAGCTAGATGAAACGAAACAGCTACTGTTAAAGCAATCATGCAAAAAAATCATTTCAGCCGCCAAATCACAAATGATCGAGAAAAGATTATTCGCCTTAGTGAATCATATCTATGTACTCACTAAAACTACCCTATCGAGTACTGAAGCGATTGAACGCCTTAATATTGCCATCGAAACTTATTCTCATTCACATATCGATACGCTTAGAAAAGCGAGTTGCTATCTTAGTCGAGCTAATTTATTGCTTAGAGTTGATATTGACGCTGGCTCCAACGAAGAATTATCGAATAAAATTGCATCCAAAGTAAAATTTTTAACAAGCATCCTTTCTGATATCACGAAGGCAAGGATTTTATATTCGGCAGATATCAATGCGTCTGAACTAGAACGGATTGATCATCTTATTGGCATGGTCCTGACTAAACAAGGCGGTTTATTTTGCTTAACGCGATTTGCATTACAAGAAGATTGCCCCGCCTATTTCTACAAGAATATCGCGAGGCTTTTGAAGCGTCAGATAATTAACTTAAAAAGTCCATTAGCCTTTTTAATTTCTTTTTATCCCTGCTAAAAAATAAAAATCGCCTAACAGGTGATTCAAGTCATACTCTTGCCGCAATGAAGAGTGCAGTAAAAGAATTAGAATTTACACTCAGCGTGACCTCTTTGAAATGGATTGGAATAATTGTTAACAATCTCAACATCCACTCTAAAGTAGACTTCTTCAGAACGTCATCTAATCTAACTGAAACAAAGCCATTAAACACAAATGCTGCAGCAAAGCAGGTTGAGAAAATTAAAATAACGCCCATTGATGAAAAAGATGAGGCGAAATACGAATTTTATCTGCCTTCTTTATGAGACAAAGACATCAAACGCAGCTTAACCAAATCAGATTGCCACGCGATATCCAATAATTCATTTTTAGTATGGCAATGTAATTTGAGTTTTAATTTCTCTATATGGGTTTGAACAGTTTTCGCAGAAACATCCATCTCTGAGGCGATTTTCTTTGCCGTATAGCCTTTTGCCAAGAATACTAAGCACTCAATCTGACGCTCAGTCACTGAAACATTCTTTAATACAGTGCTTTTAGTGCCATGATAGTGGGGATCTGCAATGGTGACATAACTGCCGATGACGCCTGTGAGCAGGTTCTTAGCATCTATCAGGGGCACTTTATTAATGAGGATGCGACAATCTCTACCAGACGATAATCTTTGAGTTTCGACATGATTACAGAGATAGTTACCGTCAAGAACTGCTTGATCTTTTTCGCGATAATACGCAGCCTCAGTATCACACCACGGCATATCGAAATCGGTCATCCCGATAATATCGGAGATACGGTGAAAACCAGCTATTTCAGCAAATGCTTTATTACATCCGATGAAGTTAGAAAAAATATCCTTATAAAAAACATAAACTGTAGGTTCTATATATAAATTTAAGTGACTCATCATTACCTCGAAGTCATTAAAAAATATTAAACAAAAAACCGGACGCTTTTAGAAGAATTTTATTTTTATTATTCAGTCAGATAAGTGAAATTGGAGCTTAAAAAATATCTGCCGTTCTTCTTGCGTTTTTTGAAGTTGAGCCTAATTGGTCAGGAATTATATCAGTAAAAGTTCCGGATATCTATTGTTTAAAATTTTAATGATAATGGAGGCAATTTTTACATTCACATAAATTCTAAGAAATTTAGGAGAAAAATATATGTTCACCCAAGCAGCAAATGATTTAGGCAATGCAGGAAACAATATTGTGAATGATGCTGTTAGTCATCCACTCACGACAGCCGCCGTAGTAGGTCTTCTTGCGGCTTATATTCCAATGAAGATAGAAGAAAAAAATCTGAAAAAAGTTCATGCGATTAATACCGCTAAAGAAATTATTTATAAAGGTTTGACGAACGATCAAGCTAGGCTTCTTTCTTCTGCTTTAGATATTCACAACAATGATCAAAATACTCTTAAACTTAAATTAAGTACTCCATTAAGTGACACATTTGCTCAACTTGAATCTGACAACCAATGGGGTCGTGGCCTATACTCCAATCATCTTAAAAATGCAGCCAGGGCGTTTATAGGTTATTTAGAAAGACGACAAGACAGACACCTCGGTGAAGGATCTTTGAAAGATGTGCAGGCCTATATTTCTAAACACTGCATGGAAAGCATGCTGCAACTATCCATGGCAAGACTTGACGATAACCTGGTATCTACCATGAGGAAATTAAAATCTGCGTGGTTTAGATTGGTTGGGAATAGATTATTTGCACCTTCGAAATTACCGCATAGCATACATCTAAGAAAGGCTATTCTTGAGGCAATCAAGTATTTAAGTCTAGCCATCAAAGATGCGGATTATGAACTAAAACATCAAGCAAGCTCTAACTATTATCACAATATCAAAACAGCAACGAATACACTGCAATCAGAAAATATTCCTAATTTTATTTTAAATGCTTTAACGCAAGAATATTCGGCACCGGTTATTAACTTTCAAAATTTCACTGACAACAGCTGGTCTCACCATAACGACACACTGTTACAAGCTATTTTGTATTTTTACATGACTAAAGTCACAAAATTGCCGGATGGGAATAATATAGTATTTGATAAGCTGAAATCGCCAAGAGTAGATTTACTCATAAAAGCCATAGAGAAAAAATTAGCCCCAGAAAATTTAGACACGAATTCTCCAGAATACCTTTTGAAATTCATAGCTGAAATAGGAAAGATCAAAATCCAATGGGCCCCGACGATGAGCTACGGCATGGGAATTATTACCTTTGGAGCATGGCAATATGAGTACGCTTATTATTACCCTAATGAAAACAATAAGAAGGATTATGTTTGGATAAATACTGGCTTTGCAACCTATTACCATAACGAAAAACTATTGCCAGAAATAGCAAACCTATTAAAACAAACCATCCCGCTTGGGCATATGAATACAACACTGGAAGATCTATACACAATAAGCAAAAACCTCGGATCCCATGGAATTTCTACATCAAACCTGTCTTCTGATGATGTACTAAAAAAATCATTACAGATTATTTCTGGATTATCCGACTTATTAAAGACATTCCATCAAACTCAATCAAACAAATTCGATACGTATTATGGCCTCTCAAATGTTGCTGACTCGAAAAAGCAACATCTTAATAATGCGTTTGGAATTGTCGACACACAAGTTCCTAGAAAAATCACGACTGTCCGTGAAAATTCACGCCATGTGAAAGCTTTAATTAAGGAGTTTCTTGCACGCAATGTTTCTCAAAAAGATGCCGTCCGCAAGTTTGTTAAAACGGTTAATGACTTCATGCGTCTGGCCAATTCGTGCGCTACTCAAAATAATAATGCGAACAATAATCCTCAGAATGCGCAAGCGCAAGCACAACCAGCACCAGCACCGGCACCGGCTCAAGCTCAACCTCAACCTCGAACTATCAATAATACTCAATATCCTTGGGTAAATCTGATGACAAGACTGTTCAGTCATTCTAATGATGACATTCATGTTTTATCTATGTTTCTTATCTATCAAACCATTATTGATAAGAATATTGATGCGGCAACGACTCAACAAAACATTAAAGAATTGGACTTAATGAACGCACCTAATGATACTGCCTTGGCTCAAAGCCTAAGCACTGTCTATTCACATAGACAAAAACTTCTCACCTCAAAATTAGGGTTGTACAAATTGGTTGATAATAGCAATAGAAATGCCATCAAGACCCATACACAACACATAAGCTCGCTTGCCAATTTCAACTTAAAAATGTTCAATGATTACCATCGATCAAATAGTATTCCCTCTAATTTGCCAGTGAATAATGAATCCTTAACCCAATATAAGGCAACTGTCACCGAAGCCTATAACTTTGTTAAAAATAAATAAAGGAAATAAATATGAGTAACAGTAGACCGCCAGAACAAAATCCTGCCGCAAACGCTAACATAGCTAATGCAGCAAATGCTGCCAACGCAGCCAATAATGCGAATAATGTGAATAATCTAGCAGGCCGCGCTCAACAGGCTCAAAATTTTGCAGCCAACCATCCACAAGTGGTCAATCAAACTGCGCAAGTCATCAAAATCTTAATCAAATGGCCAGGGAGCGATGAAACGCTTCAATTAATTAAATCGGCAAGAGAAGTCATCTATTACAAAATCGACGCTGACAACCAAACTCGCATGTTTGCCAACCTCCTCGAGGTCACTGATAATAATGAACTTTGCAAGCCATACACAGACAATCATATAGAGATTGAAGGTATGCCATGGGAGGGTGGCGTTTGGGGCACGCATCTCCAAAAAGCCGCCAGCTTTTTATCCTATTATCTCAAAAATAGAAGTGTTTTTAGCGACTGGAGAGCACACCATGATCATCGCGCCTATATATGCTTCGATGCGATCAAAAGCCTCAATATGTTGGCTTCAAAGGAATTAGATGAAAACCTAATAAAAGCTATTGAAAACTTGTGTTACGGCTATCAAGCGCTCATCGGTAAGATTAAAATTGTTTCTCTTTCACATTTTGCCTTCAGCGCACCTCATCTCAAACCTACTATGATTGAGGTAATAGAACAGTTACAAAAAGCCGTCAAAATAGCAAAATATGAGGATATCCATCAATCCAGTGCAAAAGATTTAAGCGGAATATACAGAGCAAATGAAACCATCCATTTTGATCTGGTTCCAAACACTCTAATGAGATTCTTATCAAACGAGCTGATTTCATTACCTTTAGATTATGATGATTTTTACAGTAATTGGGATGGAAATAATGACACCTTATTACAAGCCATCATCTATTTGTATTTCACAAAAATCGCCAAGCTCAAATCAAGCAACGCAGTATCAATTAATAATGAAAACTCTCCCACTGTTGCTTTGTTAATCTCAGCTATTGAGAAAACACTACAGCGAAAAAATATCAACTCAGATACACCCGAATATTGCTTAGCTATTATTGATGAAATAAGCAAAATCACGATGGAACGCAGCATTACTAATACCTATGCTTATTATCGATATATTGACGATAATGCGAATAAACAAAAATTGGAAATTAAATCTGGTATATCACCTGAATTACGCTCGCGTGAGACTTTGTTACTCATTCAGCGAGTGTTGATTGATGCGATGGTGACAGGTAATTCATATTCTGCGCAAAAGTATTTTCACGAATATAGCAAAGATTTCGGCGACATTGAATTCTACAAAATAGCTGTGCAAACCAAATTAAATGAAATGCTAGACAAATCTTTAGAAAAACTCGAAGATTTAAGTTATTCCTTACTAAACTTATCTGATCACGCCCAATCTATTTCTTATGCCAAATACAGCAACGATTCTGCCCCTGAGAATCAACAACGCAATCTCAACCACGGTATTCTCATTCTTGATTCTCAGCCAATTTATATTAGCTATATTTCTGGAGTGAATGACAAGTTAATTGCAAAAATTGAAACTTGGAATGGAGAAGAACGGGTCTTAACTCAAAGTGAAATGATAAACAAATATAAAGTATCTTGCGAACAGTTAGATCGCAGCATCAGCTTAGCTCAAGACAAAATACATGCTCTTGAAACCAATCAAGATGCATCGATCAATTCACCTGACGATATCGAGGAGCTTGAAGAACCTGGGGCTGACGCCAATATTAATGCAGAGGCTGCACCAGAACCAAGCCCAGCACCCGAAGAAAAAATTCCCGATATGGTGGGATTATTTAGTGAAGTACTATCAGAGTGCTCTGACTCTCAAACCTGCATTCAAACCCTGCTCATCAATCTTGACACTTTGGATAGACTTGATAAATCTCTTGCTGATAGACAACATAAAGTAGAAAAATTCAAATCTGATTCTGAGTATTCCAAAATTGCTGAAGGCGAGCTAATTACCACCTTTAAAAAGCGGAGTGACCTCATTCAAAAACGGATTGGCCTATTCAAATGCATTGAAGCAAAACAAGAGTTTCATCCTGCTAATAATCTTGACATTAGAGAAGCTATCAAGAAAAGAGTCAAATCCATCAAAAAGAGCTTACATGATGACAAAACTCCATTGGAACTTAGCCCTCATGATGAGCACAAAAGACGGTATAAGGAATCGGTCTATGAAGAGAAAGCTTATTTTAATACCAAATTCGGGATTTAAAAATTGTATTCAAAGATTGGGGGCGCGGTCAGCCAAATGAAAATTACAAAAACATTTTAATTACTATTTCAAACAGAGCCGGGAGCGTCAGCGACCGCTGCGTTAGGCTGTTGGCTTGGCGCGGTCGCTGACGCTCCCGGCTCTGTTGAGAACAAATACGAATGGTGTAGTATTAACGTGGATGATGGTCGATTTGCACAGTGCCGTAGGTTTCACGGATGAAGAACATGATAAAGATCGCGATGGCGATGCTGATGGGCATGACGCTTAATGCTAAGCGGCGTCATAGACTCTTGCGCCTTCAATCAAGGTTCCAGTCCAGCGATAATCTAAGAGTTTACCAATCAACGGTTGGAAAACGTTACCGCTCAACATAACAATAAAATTGGTTAGAGCCCCGATTTCACGGAGTTTTTGCGCCGAATAGCCAATACAGGGCGAGTATCGTCAAACAATCGAGCGATAAAAAGTCGACAGATGAAGAAGTAAAAACAGAAGGCGAAAAAAGCAATCAAGTCATGCTGCCAGTTAGTCGAGCACCAGAAGTACCGCATGGAAGTGGTACAAAATGCAAATTCGAACACTGCGTTTTTACGATACGATCGGATTACTGAAGCCTGCTTATTATGGCGATAATAATTATCGCTATTATGAAGATGAGCAGGTCTTGATGCTGCAGCAAATTTTATTTTATCGTGACACGGTTTTCCTCTCAATGACATACAAAGGATTATCAGCAGTGATGACTTCAATAAAATTGATTCCTTGAATTCTCACAAGCAAGTCCTTGCAAAGTCAAAGAATGGCGGATCTGGGTTAATATAACGGAAATATAAAAGAACCGGGTCAAGTGCCACATCGTAGAACCAGATCTGAATAATTCAACTTGTCATGTCAGCATGCTTTTAGCTGGCATCCATCTTTCCGTTAAACAAGCAACGAGCAAGCATACCAATGGCTGGCGGTTAGCCAGCCGTTTTCTAACTGTCGGCTCACATTCTTTATTCTGAGGAGAAAGTTCTTTTTTTCCCGTATCTGGTCTGCTGCGGTGTAGGCGAACTCTCTTTCGTCTCTTCTGGCGAGCTATTTTCCGTCATCCATGAAAAGATACGAAGATACTGCGCTGAGTTTTTATAAGCTAAACTTTGAATATTTATAATATGCAATGCAACTATAGCTTTTGCGGTTTCAGATAACCTCTCCAGCTCTTGTTGAGAAAGGCTGCTTTGCTCACTTTGTTTTATAATCTTCTCAAGAAGTTTAATATCTTTGAGATACAACAAGCGAAGAACTTTTAAAGCCGCAGCACAATTTTTATTATCAATTTTTTCTACATATGACTCTAACTTCGAACTATCCTCCGCGATAGGCAAATATATGACAGAAAAAAAATCTTTTTCGTTAACATATTTTGCTATCTCTTTTACACAATCTGTTAATGTTCTTATGACAGGAATAACACTATCGCCTAATTCACTATAACTACTAGTTAAAGATACAAAATATTTATTTGCATCATATTTCATTTGCCACCTCTCTTAGCTCTCTTTTGTGATGTTGTGTCGGAGTTACTTAAATTAGGTTTTTTATTTGTCTCTTTATCGATCTGGGAATTATACGAAGATGAAGCTTTTTTCACAAATAAACTTGGTTTTAGACTTGATTTATCAGGCTCAATCTGACTCGCGTGGCGTTTGCGTGAAAAAAGAGTATCTCTAGACTGGGATGCTGAAACTGATGTAGTAGTATTATAGTTCCCTTTTTTTGCTTTATCATCAGAAGATTCTTCGTAGTCTGGATCAAACGCATCATCCTCTTGCGAGGATCTTATTTCTTCACCAAGCAATGAAGCAATATTATTGCCTTCATCAAGCAATAATCCAGAAGGTAATGCACCTGCAAATTTCTGAATTTCAGGACGGCTTACATTCCCTTCCCATCGTTTTGCTTGAAGATAGATAACATCAAGACCAAGACGGTCTTCATTGATGATGCCGTCAATACCCTCATCTCCACTCTGACCAATCGCTCGGCCTGCATCTTTAAGAGAACCACCGTAGCCCATTTTCACGATCGTATCGACAACTAAGTTTTCAAAAAATTGAGGGTACACAGCTTAATTTTTTCAATAATCTCTGCAAGAACTTGGTTCTTAAGCTGTGAATAAGCACCCTCTAGAATTTCCTCAGGCGTACCATGACTTATATCAACGATAGGATTAATGTCGTCTTCTTGGTTAGAAGAATTCAGAAAAGTAAGAAACTCGGGAAATTGGCGAAGGTAGTGCACGTCAATCATTTTTGGATTTTCAGTAAGCACTTTTCTACCGCGATCTGTTATCTCAGCCATGCTCTCTGGGGATACTCTAAAAGTCCAGCCTTCTTGAGATATGTGCGCGCCCAACCTACGCGATTTTGTATGATTGTATGCTTGCCATTAGAAAAAAATTCTCAACGTTCAGCATCAGTCAATTTGAACTCATCTGCAACTAACCGCGTAGCGTCACTCCTATTCATAGGACCGTGCTTTGCTATTAATTTAAGTAGAGGCAACATCACAGTTTGATAATCAGGAATCGCCATGTCTTATTCCTTCATTTATTAATGATTGTATTAGATAATCTTCTATTATTACATTCACGGCGACAAAGTGAAAATAATTGATGTGTCAGCCAGCAGATCACTAGAAAGCACCGCCTTGACGTTATTAATCAATATTACTATATAACATTGTAATTTCGATACAAAACGTCATAAAGTAATAGGGTCAAATCACAGACCATGACTTAAGCTGTCCGATTAGTCGTGATTTGTGATTTGACACCATCTTTTCCGTTTTGATTGCTTTAACTCCATCATTTGTTTAATTCTTTGTGAGACCGAGCAATGACGCGCTTTGACTCCATCTCTCCCCATAACCAGACCCTAGCTTTTTCTAAAAAAACTACAACTTAGCTTTAAAATTAGTTTTATTCTCAGGCTTATACCAGTTTTCAGGCCATTCATTAAAATCTTTTATTTCTTTCCCATTGATTAACAAACTGTAAACATCTTTTTCTGGAAAATCATTAACACGTATTTCCCATAGATCTTTGCCCAATTTTGCCACATAAGGTAATGTTGCAGTGCTCCCAGCACCCCAACGAATTTCTGCTTTAAAGTATTCTGGCTTATCATCTTCTCTGGATTGAAACATAAATTTATCCTCTTAGAATCTCTATAGGTTAGACTTCATGTTATTACGCGGTTCATCATTAGATGCTGAACTCTTTATTTCTGGCGAATTGCTATTTACGATTTCATTAACATTTTTATTTGTTTTTTGCGACCCATCAATAACTGCCTGAGCAGCTTGCTGCATTAATGTTTTTTCATCACACGTCGACCCAATTGCTTTTAGTTCGTCGACAATCATTGTTTTTGCCTTAGAAATTGCGAATTCAAATGTTGGGCCATCTTTATTCCCGTATACTTCCAAATCTCTAGCTTCCAGCTCCTGTCGCATTTCTTTACCCCCTTCAATTTTTAACATCAAATCTCTTGCTTGGACCCTACCTGAATGTCTAATCTCGCTGCACCGTGATGCGCGCTCCATGATATCAACACCTTCTTGTTGCCATTTTTTATTAAGATCATCAATGCTAGAAACATACCCATTATACCAGATGCGAATTTCCATCATATCCATATTACTTAATGACTTTACTTCAGCCCTAGCAGCAGCTTCATTTGCCTTATCTAGCAAAGTATCAATTACTAATCCGACATCCCAGCGATCTTTCATAATATCGCAAAATAACCTATTCTACGCACAACATAATTACCTATAAATCACACAGCATGATATACTATAAATAACACAACACAATACCCTATAAAAAACACAGGTAAACTAACATGGCCAGCCCATCTGAAAAGTTAGCTGAATCACTTGAAGCACTAAGGGTGCTTCAGAATAAGGGAACTGTTGCTATTCAAGCAAACAACCTAACACGCACTCATCGAGAGCGTTTAATTAAACATGGCTTTTTACAAGAAGTTATTAAAGGTTGGTATATCCCATCTCGTCAGGATGAAGTGCCAGGAGAAAGTACAGCATGGTATGCATCTTATTGGGACTTTTGCTCAGTTTATCTTAATAAACGTTTTGGTGATAAATGGTGCCTATCTCCCGAACAGTCCCTTTCTCTGCATGCAGGAAACTGGACAGTACCACAACAGCTTCTGGTTCGATCACCTAAAGGAAATAATAAAATAACTCTCCTTCCCTACAACACTTCTCTTTTAGATGCTCGATATGCTATGCCTAATAGAGATGAAATTGAAATAATAAATGGTTTGCGTGTGTTTTCTCTCAACTCGGCTCTCATTGCTACTACACCACGATTTTTTACACAGAACCCCATAGATGCACGAACAACACTCTCATTGGTAAGAGATGCATCAGACATCCTTGTTTTATTATTAGCCGGTGGTCATAGCACAGTTGCTGGCCGATTGACTGGTGCATTTCGAAATATGAGTCGCGATCGTATAGCGGATGAAATTCTTAAAACTATGTCTGCTGCGGGATACGATACCCGTGAAAACGATCCATTTAAGGACATACCAACAATAAACTTATCTAACAGAGAACAATCACCTTATGTCAATCGTATTTCTATTCTGTGGCAAGAAATGCGCGAAGCCATTATCAAACATTTTCCCAAAATACCCAATCATCGAATCAATAGCAAAGCATACTTGAAACAAGTTCAAGATACTTATGTCACTGATGCATATCATTCACTTTCTATTGAGGGCTATCGAGTGAGCCCCGAACTCATTCAACGTGTTCGCAGTGGCAAATGGAATCCGCAAAAAAATGAAAATGACAAAGAACATATTGCTGCCTTAGCTGCACGAGGATATTGGCAAGCATTTAAAGTTGTGGAAAAAAGCTTAGGTAAAGCGCTTCAGGGAACAAATCCTGGGAAAATTTTTGATGAAGATCATAGAGATTGGTATCGAGAAATGTTTGCGCCATGTATAGCAGCAGGCATTCTTGAACCGGCTGATCTCGCAGGCTATCGCAGCAACCCAGTGTATATTCGACGGTCTATGCATGTACCACCTAATCCAGATGCCGTGCGCGATCTTATGCCTGCATTTTGTGATCTTCTGTCTCAAGAAACAAATGCAGCTGTTCGTGTTGTACTAGGACATTTTATTTTTGTCTATATCCATCCTTATATGGATGGAAATGGTCGAATAGGACGTTTTCTAATGAATGTGATGTTAGCAGCTGGCGGCTATCCCTGGGTTGTCGTGCCGGTAGAACAACGTAAGAAATATATGAGCACGCTTGAAGAAGCAAGTGTTAGACAAAACATCATACCATTTTGTAAATTCCTCGCTGATCTTGTCACTGATAAACTCAAAGGGAAGAAACTACCTAAAATATTATAATGTCACAACAGTTCTTAACATATCAGGTGGTGAAAATCGTATAAACATTTTCACTAATGATATACATAGAGAAATGTTTTTAAAGACATTACTAGAAGTATCCACTTTATTTAAAATCGAAGTGCATGGATATTGTTTGATGGATAATCACTATCATTTGTTGTTGAAAACGCCATATCCTAATTTGAGCAAAGTGATGCGACACTTAAGCAGTTTATATACGTTGCGTTTCAATCGTGCGACGAATAGAGATGGACCGCTATTCCGCGGGCGTTACAAAGCAATATTGATAGAAGTTAACACTTATTTATTGAGAGTGAGTCGTTATATCCACTTAAATCCTATCGAAGCTAAAATCGTTGAACATCCAGTGAATTTTCATTGGTCCAGTTATAAAGAGTATATGGGTGTACGCCAATCCAGCTGGATGCATACTTCATTTATTATGGATTTTTTTAAGGCCGAAAAAAATTACGATGAATTTATTTCAGAGGGCATAGATCTTGAGACTAGTAATTTTTATAATAGATCTCAGCTGGCGCCTGTGATAGGGAAAGCAAAATTTATTGTGGATAAAATACGAAATCTTAAGAACGAATACAAGGTTTCAACTCAGTCGGATGTTAATCTCATAAAGAAACTATTGAATATTGATGACATTGCTGTCGCCGTTATAAATTATTTTAATATTACCATGAAAGAGCTTAAATTTTCCGGTAAGAACAATCATTCAGCCAGATTATTGGCTATGTATCTTATAAGAAATATGGCGCAGGCTTCGCATCAAAAAATTTCAGAAGACTTTACGGGGATAAAGCGAGTGAGTGTGAGTGCCGCCTTAATAAAATGCCGACGGTGGATCGATACTGATCTTGATGCAAAAGAGCAATATTTGAGATTAGTTCAGATAATAGAAGAGTCACAAAATGGCATCTGACGCATTCTTCTCTTCTCTCTAAACAAAACCACCTCCGAGTCAAATGTCCTTGTTTTGGGTAATAATGAGGTTGTGGTTGCAGAACTTATGGATTGTGATTTGATGACAGGGAAATGCTGAAGGTGGCTTAAAGCTTATGGAATGATAATCATGATTGTAGCTATATTAGGTATTTGCTTAGGCATGCAAATCATTGGTGAAAGCTTGGGCGCTAAAACAGAGCGTAGCCCAAATAAAGAAATTGTCACTTATCCGATACATTTAACCAAAAAGGGAGAAACTGACCCTATCTTTAAAATGTTCCCGAAATCCTTTGATGTCATGCACTGGCATAACGAGCGGTAAATTTGAGAAAGGAAATTCTTCCTTGGCAATAACGTAAGCGGTCTATTTAGAACTGTATCACCCCTTTCCCGCTGCTAAGCAATTTTTAAAATTTTAACTTTTGGAAGATTGATATTCCACGGCAACAAGGACTCATAATCCTCGAGAGTTTTGCAATAAGGAAGGGAATCAAAGATTTTTACGTAGTAACTGTATGTATCCAACTTATGGAGCACGGCCATGCGGATTAAACTTAAATGATTGCATAGTGCTTTGGCTCCGTTGACAGAGGTAGAAAAAAGAAAAGCTTTTCTCGCCATCACCAGATATTTTATTAACTGTTCTGTACCATTGTTGTCGATCTCTAACCGTCCATCATCAAAAAAGCGAGTCAAGCCATCCCAGTGACGAATTGTATATTGAAACGCATTCCCAATTGACGATTGCGGTAATAGCGTAGGATATTCTTCATTAAGCCAAGTATTGAATTCAGTAAACAGCGGCTGCATATGCTTGTTACGAAACTCTTTTTTTGCATTTGGTGAAAGCGCTAATTCTTTTGCCTTGCGCTCCAGATGATAAATATTTTGATAGAATCGAAGCGCATGATGGGATAATCCATCCTGTGATTTTACTTGTTTTGCTATCGCTTCAAATTTTCGCCTCGAATGTGTGTTGCAATATACTAATTTTATGCGGCCTGTTGATTCCATGTCATCATAAATGTTTTGCCCATCAACATGTAAATAACCAGAGAATTCAGAAAACCAATTTGTCAGGAAATTTTTATGTTCGGCAGCATTATATTCATAAATTACAGCCTTTTGATCAGGAGCACCTCCTCTTATGCAATAAACATAAGAACTCGTGGTGGGGGCTCTGCCTGGTTCACGCAACACTTGAAGCGAAGTAGGATCACAAAAGGCAACATCGTAATCTAGTATCGCATCTTTAGATAAATTAATAAGAGGTTGTATCGAGAACCCAGATTCAATGAACCAGCGAGATAATTTGTTACGACGAAACTCAAATCCTAATGTTTCTATTAATCGTTTCTCAAAATGATAATGTGGTTGACGATCATGTAATTTGCTTACTACAACGTGCGCCAATAAATTGGAAGTGATGTTAGTTTTTGGCAAAATCCGTTTTGGATTGGGCGCTGTCTCCATTGATTGAGCACATGCCTTAGGGCAAACGACCACTTCGCGTTTTTGGACAATAACTTCATATACAGGAGGCTGATAATTGAATAATTCAGTGGTTTCATGGCGGATAACAGTTTTTTCTTTGCCACACCCACACTGTTTATTTTCAACAGGGATAATAACCTCGCGATGAGGGAGTGCTGCCGAAAGTTGTTTATGAGCTTTTTTTCTGCGTTGATGTGGCTTGATATCAATAACGTTATCTTTCTCTGTTTCTGATGAGCTGTTCGATGAAGGCAGCAACTTAATTTTATTACCCTGGCGATTGCGGAATATGAAAAGCTGTCCCGAGGTTGGTTCTGCCTTGAGTTCAGCGGATATCAGTATCACAAGGCCGTTCATTTGTTTTCGATTATGCGGTGCTCCGCATAATCGAAATTATGCAGAGTATTTCATTATTCATTGCAGTTTCGATACGCTGGAAATTTAATCTAAAAATACAGTATGTTACAGTAACATTCCGTATTGCTTACTCCGCATAACTATACTTACCTTGAGGCTATCTCATCAACAGATTAGCATAAAGGAGAATAGTTATGAAAAATAGACACAGATCACTTAAAAATAATTGTGGACCTTTATTTCCAATTTATTATGAGCAACACTTTGGTGCCTTCATAAAAAATCTTTATTCTAATGGATATACTAAATTTACAATTGACGGTTACCATGGCTCAGTAAAACACTTTGGCATTTGGCTTAAAAGAAATTCCATTCCATTAAAAAAAATTAATGACAATGTAATTTCTATATTTTCTAAACATCATTGTCGATGCATTGGTAAGCGAAAAGGAAACAAAGTTTCTTATAAATACGTAAATCGTATAAGGAATTTTGTTTCTTATCTCATTCAGAAAAAATTTATTTTACAAAAAAACAATTCCCCTAAAATTCAATCATCACTGCTTGTTAAATTTAAAAAGTCCCTTCATCTTCGTGGCTTGGCAAGCATAACAATAATGCATTATGAAAGATCAATCACCGAATTATTATCACTTTTAGGTGGCAATCCTAAGAAATATAATTCAACAATTATTCGACGGGTGATTTGTGATGCCGCAAAAAAATATAGTCTTCCAGCAACCAAAAAACTAACGACAGCATTGAGAGCGTATCTTCGGTTTCTAGCAATCGAGAATGAGTGTTGCCCTGATTTGGATGCTGCTGTACCTACTGTGGCACAGTGGAAATTATCCTCTTTGCCAAAATATATTACAAAAAATGAAGTTGATCGTGTCATTGCTTCCTGTGATATTCATACAAAGGTGGGGTTGCGCGATCGATCTATTATTTTATTTTTAGCTCGTTTAGGCTTACGAGCCGGCGATATCATTCATATGCGTATAGACGATATAAATTGGAAAGAAAGTACATTACGTGTACGAGGCAAAGGGCGACGAGAAGCTGTATTACCACTGACGCAAGAAGTGGGTGATGCGTTGCTAGCCTATATGAAAAAAGGCCGACCACAAGTAACTATTAGTCAGGTATTTCTTTGTTTTAATGCACCGCACCGTCCATTTCCTTTTTCTAGTGATATTTCTAGTATCGTTAAGGCTGCCATCTCTCGAGCAAAGATTATTGATCCGCCTTCGCGCGGCGCAAGCTTATTGAGGCATTCAGCAGCAACAACCATGTTAAGAAATGGTGCCACACTGGAAGCCGTTTCTGCTGTATTGCGCCATCGTTCTTTAGACATGACTAGTTATTACGCCAAAGTTGATATCCGTATGTTAGCAAGGATTGCGCAGCCTTGGCCGGAGGGTGCTCCCAATGTTAAATAGAATGATTAATCGTTATGTTGAGCTACATCGAGCAATGGGGTTTAAGTATCGAATACAAAATTGTTTGTTACAAAATTTTTCTGCATTCGCAGCTAAGCATGGTGATACATATGTTCGCTGTAAAACGGTTCTAGACTGGGCAAAAGAGGCGCCATCACCAGCTCAAAGACGCAATCGATTACTGACTGTCCGTCGGTTTGCGATTACTATGAAAGCTGAAGACAAGCGTTATGAAGTGCCGCCGCCTGATGTATTTGGGCGGGAAACATTTAGACGCCGAATACCCCACATTTTATCTACTGAAGAATTAAAACGACTGCTTATTTCCGCTTCAAAACTAAAACCTGAAAATAGCATTCGCCCAATAACATACGCAACATTATTTGCGCTATTAGCATCCACCGGACTGCGTATTAGTGAAGCGATAGCGCTCAACATTAAAGATGTCACTGATGATGGCTTGATCGTTCGTGCAACTAAGTTTCGCAAAGATCGTTTAGTTCCTCTGCATAAATCAACGCGACAAGCTATCCAGCGCTATCTTAGCTTTCGCACACAATATGGTGGCATAGACCAACATCTTTTTATATCGAACAATGAATCTATGCTGCACTACCCTACGGTGAATAGCATCTTCCTGCAATTAGTTCGATCAATAGGACTACACAAAGGGCCTAACTATTCTGGGGTATGTATTCACGACTTGCGTCACCGCTTCGCTGTGAAATCACTTGAACAATGCCATGGTAATCGTATTGCTGTATCACGACACATAGCTGCGCTAAGCACATACCTTGGGCATGTCCATATCTCAGATACGTACTGGTATTTGCATGCAACACCGATGTTGATGACGCAGATCGCAACAACTCAAGAAAAATTTTACGGGAGGAAAAAATCATGAATAATCTTGCCTACTATCTCAGTATGTTTTTACGTGAATATTTGCCTTGTGAACGAGGAGCAAGTCAGCATACTTGTGAAGCTTATGCCTATACTTTTCAATTACTCTTGTGTTTTGCAGCACAATTATCAAAAACACAACCATCTAAGCTAACACTTGAATATCTTGATGTGTCATTGATAATTGCATTTTTGAATCATCTTGAAAAAAAACGTAGGAATTCTTCTCGCACAAGAAATGCAAGACTTGCGGCAATCAAAGCATTTTTTCGTTTTTTAGAATATCGTATTCCATCATGTCTTGATCAAGCTCGCCGCATTCGTGTTATTCCAATGAAAAAAGTGGATGAGAAGCTAGTTAATTATTTAACTCGGCAAGAAATGCAAGCGCTGCTTAATGCACCAGACCTCCGAACATATTCAGGGATACGTGATAGAGCGATGTTATATCTAACTTATGCCGCAGGGCTTCGAGTGTCAGAACTTGTTGGCTTGCGTCTTGATCAACTTACTTTAAATTCAGTACCTGTTATTCATGTTTATGGTAAGGGAAGACGAGAAAGAGTAATACCCTTATGGAGAGAAACAGCCGCTGCATTACGTGCTTGGATCAAGGTTCGAAGCAAGACGACAATGGTACTTGAGGTTTTTCTCAATTCTCAAGATAATCCAATGACGAGATCTGGTTTTGAATATATCCTTTCAAAACATGTAGAGGTAGCCAAAATAAAACAATCTTCTCTTGCTAAGAAGCGAGTTTCTCCGCATATTTTACGTCATACATGCGCTATGCATACCTTACAAGCAACGCATGATATACGAAAAGTATCACTTTGGTTAGGTCATGCGGATATCAAAAGCACAGAGGTCTATTTGCGCGCTGATCCAAGTGAGAAACTTGAGGCACTTATAGCGGGGAATCCACTATCTCTTCGACGAGGAAAATTTAAAGCGCCTGATAAACTTTTAGCAATGTTAAAATCAAAAAGTTAATACGAGAATTATGCGCAGTAAAAATAATACTACAAGCAGGCAGTTTGTGTGTGAGTCATGAATTACTGTGCATAACGAAATACTCTGCATAATTTC
>CAJCIZ010000061.1 GCA_903970525.1 Myxococcales bacterium
CTCTTAATGACCGCCGCTTGATGTGGTTTGAAACCTGCTCCTAATAGCCGATTTCGGTGGGCCTACCACCATCTTTCTTATAGCTTTTGCACTTTGCACTACTTCCTTGTAGTGCTCGTGCGCCTGCGGCGCACATAGGAACATATAAATCTTGAGCCGAAGATTTACTTTCTAATACTTGTTTTTTGATGCACTGAATGTCTTCAGATAATCTTGCGAACATGTAATTTCCTTTTTTCAGATGTTAATTCTTGCTCCAGCTCTTGGTGTAAAGGTGGCAGAGGCAGCGTTATTCCAATACGCACAGAAGAACAACGCTATTGGTTAGAACAGGCTAAATCTTGCGCCGGAAAGTTTGGGAACTCTATGATCCCGGAAACGAAAAACTATATCCAACAACGTTGTGTTTACGACAAACAAGTCCAACGTGCAGGCTTAAGAAACCTTCATGGACTACGCCATGCTTATGCGCAGCAGCGTTATAAAGAGCTAACCGGATGGGATGCACCAATTAATGGAGGGCAAGCCAGCTCACAGCTGGCCCTGGAGCAAAAAGAAACCGATTACAAAGCACGGCTCATTATTTCGGAGGAAATGGGTCACAGCAGGCCTGAAATTGTTACTAATTATTGTGGAAACTGATGAATGGTAAAAGACTAACTAAATTCAGCCCCTTTCGGGGGTAGGGTACATACCGCCTAGCTTCTAGCTTTATGCTCGATTACTAGGGATTCTACGCCAATAGGCGCGAACCAAAACTCCATCCTTCCGAACATATGTTCGCACGTGGACGGTTCTTGGTAAGACAGAACTATTCTTCATAGCTTATCTCCATCTTATGTGGCAGATTTAAGTCTGCTGGTTCAGAGCAATTTATGCCCCAGTCAACAAAGCATCTTGCCTTGAGCCAAAACATAAGGCAGTACCCTACCTTATTATTATCTCCCTAAAATAATTACTTTGATTAATCTTACATGTTTAAAATTGGCGGTCTCTTTATTATGACCACCACAAAGTAAAATAATTAAGTCAATATTGTCTTTCCCAAAATAAATTGTATATCCTGGACCAAAATCAAGTTTGTATTCAAATACACCTTCTCCAACACCTTCCACACGTGAAAAGTTGCCTTGCTCTAGCTTATAAAGCGCAACAGTAATTTTAGCCGCTGCTTCGCTATTCAATTCCTCAAACCATTTGGCAAAGGGTGATTGGCCATTACTCTCTAGATATTCTTTTATTATTGGCATCTTTTTCGCGCGGAGCCTGCGAGCACGAAAAAAATTTTTACAGGGACGGGACCCCAATCATTAGAGGGGATTATTTTAATCTTTCGAGAGCCATCATTTCCGCAATGTCACTAGTAGCACGATTTTCTTGTTGCGCTTTTTCGAAAATGGTTGTGAGCGTATAGTAGATATGACTAATTTGTTCGTGGGCTTTTTTCTCGCTGGCGTGATCGTAAATCACAGCGACGTGAATTAAACCGCCGGCGTTAATTAAAAAATCAGGCGCGTATAAAATGCCGCGTTCGTGTAATGCTACACCATGTTGATGATGAGCGAGCTGGTTGTTGGCAGAACCTGCAACTATTGAAACTTTTAAACGCTTAATTGTTTCGATATTTAAAACAGCACCTAATGCACATGGCGCAAAAATATCTGCATCCACATCATAGATGGCTTCCGGCTCACACACTTTGGCACCAAACTCTTGTACGACGCGCTCTAACGACCGCTGATTCATATCACACACTGTCAGTTGCGCACCACAGGCATGCAAGTGTTTCGCCAAATAATAACCGACATGTCCTACGCCTTGGATCGCAACGCGCACACCGTTTAAGCTATCGCGATTTAATTTGAATTTCACCGCTGCTTCTATTGCGCGGAATACACCGAATGCAGTTTGCGGTGAGGGATCACCACTATTACCAGAACCCGTGGTGCAAGTGACAAATTTAGTTTGTCTGGCAATAATGTCCATGTCTTCTGGTGAGGTGCCACTGTCTACAGCCGTAATATAACGGCCGCCTAGTTCATTCACAAATCTTCCGAATGCTTCGAGATAGGCTTCACGATTATGAATCACTTTTGGCATCATTAAGACAGCTTTTGCGCCGCCGTGCGCTAAATTATTGATGGCGGATTTGAAACTCATCATATACGCCAATCGTAATGCGTCTTCTAATGCTTCGTCGGTTGATGGGTAATGAATTAATCGACAACCGCCAATGGCAGGGCCGCGTTTTAAATTGTGAATCGCAATAATGGCGCGTAATCCAGTCGCGTGATCAAACTTCATATGGAAGTCGCCGAAGTTAAGGAACTCAGCATAGCGACAGAGACGATCAAATCCTGTGTGATGTTGCGGCTTTGTTGGTGCATCTTTGCTCATAGCAACTCCTGCTGACGCTGGATTCAATACTTCCATGTTTGATCTCCTTGGCGGGTATTAAGTTAATCATAAACTTTAATTTGGATTTATAAAAGAGATTGAGTGGAAGAATGGATTCCCGCCTGCGCGGGAATGACACAAAAGTGTAAATAAGAAAATTATTTAGCCTTTTTCCTAATCGCTTGAATCGCACGAATCTGTGCTAATGCCTCAGCCAACTCTGCTGTTGCTCGCGCATAATCGATATCGGAAGATTTATTGGCTATGTCACGCTCGGCTTTTTCTTTGGCAGAAACTGCAGCTGCTTCATCTAGATCAGCAGCACGTAAAGCAGTGTCTGCCAACACCGTGACAACAAAAGGCTGAACTTCTAGCATACCGCCTGAGACATAAAACACTTCTTCGCGATTGTCAGGTAACTGAACACGGATATTGCCTTTTCTTAAGCCTGTTAATAAAGGCGCGTGACCCGGCGCTATACCTAGTTCGCCTATTTCACCGTTGACGAAAACCATTTCGGCTTCGCCGGAGAAGATTGCTTTTTCTGCACTGACTATTTCTATGCGCAAGGTTGTGGTCATCATTGTTTAATCACATTAATAATAAAAAAGCTAAAACCTCTCCCACAAGGGGAGAGGTGAAAGAAACTTATAAAGTTTTCGCTTTTTCTACTGCTTCGTCAATCGTGCCAACCATATAAAAAGCTTGTTCGGGTAAATGATCATAATCACCGTTCACAATGCCTTTGAAGCCACGAATGGTTTCTTTTAATGGCACATATTTTCCTGGTGTGCCGGTGAAAATTTCAGCTACGAAGAAAGGTTGTGACAAGAAGCGTTGAATTTTACGTGCGCGCGTTACGGTTAATTTATCTTCTTCAGATAATTCATCCATCCCTAAAATCGCGATAATATCTTTTAATTCTTTATAACGTTGCAACGTTTTTTGTACGGCTAATGCCACATCATAATGATCTTGTCCCACAACCAATGGATCTAATTGTCGGCTGGTGGAATCCAGAGGATCAATCGCGGGATAGATACCTAATTCAGCAATTTGTCGTGACAATACAACGGTTGCATCTAAGTGTGCGAAGGTTGTTGCAGGAGATGGATCAGTTAAATCGTCCGCAGGTACGTAAACCGCTTGCACAGAAGTAATAGAACCTTTTTTCGTAGAAGTAATACGTTCTTGCAAGGTACCCATTTCTTCTGCCAACGTAGGCTGATAACCTACTGCAGAAGGAATACGACCTAACAACGCTGACACTTCAACACCCGCTAAAGTATAACGATAAATATTATCGATAAATAACAATACATCGCGTCCTTCATCACGGAAAGCTTCTGCAACAGTTAATCCTGTCAAGGCAACGCGTAAACGGTTACCTGGTGGTTCATTCATCTGACCATAAACCAAAGAAACTTTATCCAACACTTTGGATTCTTTCATTTCAAGATAGAAATCATTTCCTTCACGTGTACGCTCGCCCACACCTGCAAACACAGAGTAACCACTGTGTTCAATTGCGATGTTACGAATTAATTCCATCATGTTTACGGTTTTACCGACACCCGCACCACCGAATAGACCAACTTTTCCGCCTTTTGCGAACGGACACACTAAATCGATAACTTTAATGCCGGTTTCTAATAATTCTTCTGTTGCCGCTTGTTCTGCGAAAGTTGGCGGTGAACGATGAATCGGTAACATGTGTTCAGCATGAATAGGACCTGCTTCATCAATTGGATTCCCTAACACATCCATGATACGGCCTAAGGTTGCTTTGCCAACAGGCACCGTCACTGGCTTGCCCGTATTCATCACGGGAAGACCACGACGTAAACCATCAGTCGTACCCATTGCAATGGTGCGCACAACGCCATCGCCTAATTGTTGCTGGACTTCCAGCGTAATATTTTCTTTTTCAATTTTCAGTGCATCATAAATTTTAGGCACTGCGTTGCGAGGAAATTCAACGTCAACGACTGCGCCGATGATTTCTGCGACTTGACCAAACTCTTTCATTTTACACCCCTCTCAAAAAAAATCTTAAACGGCTGCAGCACCAGCGACAATTTCTGTCAATTCACGGGTAATCGCTGCTTGACGCGCTTTGTTATAAATTAACTGCAAATCAGTAATTAAATCTGATGCATTATCTGTGGCACTCTTCATGGCAACCATGCGTGCCGCTTGTTCGCAGGCAATATTTTCAATCACACCACGATAAACTTGTGATTCAATATAACGCTTCAATAATTTGTCTAATAATATTTTTGCATTATCAGGTTCGTAAATATAATCCCAATGATGTTGTAACTTCGCCTCAGATGAGGGCACCACGGGCAACAACTGTTGCACGGTGGGCTCTTGACGCATAGAGTTTATAAATTCGTTAGAGCAAAAATATAAAGCATCAATTTCGCCGGCCAGATACGCATCTAACATAATTTTCACCACGCCAACGATATCTGTCACTTGCGGTGCATCCCCTAAATGTTGTGCATGGCCTAATACTTTGCCGCCAACGCGCTTGAAGAAGGAGCCGCCTTTACTGCCTATCACACAAATGGAAATTTCTGTGTGTTGCTCGCGAGATTTTTTCATGTGGGTTAAGACAGTTTTCAGCAAATTGGCATTCAAGCCACCGCATAACCCTCTGTCTGTGGTTACAACGATGTAACCGACACGTTTGATTTCACGCGGCAACAAAAAAGGATGCGGATATTCAGGATGTGCTTTGGCAACATGGCCGATGGTTTCTAATATTTTTTTCGCATAAGGTTTTGCATGCTGCATGCGCTCTTGCGCTTTGCGCATTTTGCTGGCCGCAACCATTTCCATCGCACGCGTAATTTTTTGCGTGTTTTTGACGCTCTGGATTTTTGTGCGAATTTCTTTTGCTATCGACATCGATTGCTACCTATTCTGCCCAAGCATGATTTTTTTTGAATTGCGTCACAATCTCATTGAGCGATTTAGCAATATCGTTACTGTAGTCGCCGGTTTGATCGATTTTATCCATCAAATCTCTGTGATTGTTACGCGCATACGCTATTAATTCACTTTCAAATTCTGGGATATTTTTCAATGGCACGTTATCCAAAAATCCTTGGTCAACGGCATACAACGTAATACCCATTTCACCAACAGACAATGGCATATATTGTTTTTGCTTCATCACTTCCATGATGCGCTGACCACGTTCAAGCTGCTTACGTGTTGCATCATCTAAGTCAGATAAAAATTGTGAGAATGCCGCTAACTCGCGATATTGCGCTAATGCTAAACGCACACCGCCACCGAGTTTTTTAATAATTTTTGTTTGTGCTGCACCACCGACACGAGAAACGGATAAACCTGCGTTAATCGCGGGACGGAATCCAGAGTTAAACAAATTGCTTTCTAAGAAAATTTGTCCGTCTGTGATAGAAATTACGTTAGTTGAAACGAATGCAGATACGTCACCGGCTTGAGTTTCAATAATCGGTAATGCTGTTAATGAACCTGTTTTGCCTTTCACTTTTCCATTTGTCATTTTTTCTACGTAATCTGCATTAACACGTGCAGCGCGTTCTAACAAACGGGAGTGTAAATAGAAAATATCACCAGGATACGCTTCGCGACCCGGTGGACGACGCAATAACAACGATACTTGACGATAAGCCCACGCTTGCTTGGTTAAATCATCATAAACAATCAGTGCATCTTCACCTTTATCACGGAAATATTCGCCCATGGTGCAGCCAGAGTAAGGCGCGATAAATTGTAATGCTGCCGCTTCAGCCGCAGATGCCACCACAATAATGGTATGCGCTAATGCACCGTGTTCTTCTAATTTGCGTACGACAGTTGCAACAGATGACGCTTTTTGTCCGATCGCAACATAAATACATTTCACGCCGGTATGAACTTGATTGATGATCGCGTCAATTGCGATTGCTGTTTTACCGGTTTGTCTGTCACCAATAATTAATTCGCGTTGTCCGCGACCAACTGGCACCATGGCATCAATAGATTTCAAGCCTGTTTGTAACGGTTGAGAAACGGGTTGACGGAAAATAACACCTGGCGCGACTTTTTCAATTGGAGAAGTCATGTCAGTGTTCAATGCGCCTTTACCATCTATCGGTTGGCCTAAAGCATTCACAACGCGACCTAACAAGGCTTCGCCCACAGGCACTTCTAAAATACGTCCCGTACATTTTACAGTTTGACCTTCGGCCAAATGTTCTGTGCCGCCTAATACAACAGCACCAACGGAATCACGCTCTAAGTTAAGCGCCATACCAAAGGTATTGCCTTCAAATGCTAACATTTCACCTTGCATAACATCTGCAAGTCCATGAATACGGACGATGCCATCTTTCAAACTGACAATCACACCTTCGGTGCGAGATTGTGCTTTAATATCGAATTTTTCGATGCGTTTTCTGATTACTTCACTGATTTCAGATGGGCTAAGTTGTGTTTGTGACATATTTCGTTACCTTAAATAAAATCAACTAATCGTGTTAATTTGCCGCGAACGGAACCATCAATTACCAAGTCGCCTGCGCGTACCAAGACACCCCCTAATAAAGTGGGATCTACTTCACACTGCAATTCGACTTGACGTTGCAAGCGTTTACTTAATGCTTGCACTAATTTTTGTTGATACGCCGCATCTAAACCTTGCGCAGAAATCACTTGCACAGACAAAGTCTTTTCTTGTGCTGCGCGCGCTTCTGTAAATTGTTTCGCAATATCGGGCAGCGCCGCTAAACGCTTATTTTCCGCGAGCAAATGAATAAAATTCTTTTTTGCTTCATCGCAATTTTTTGCTAATAACTCACAAATCAAATCTGCAATTTGTTGTTGCGTAATCGCTGGATTTTGTAACAACGGCGCGACAGATTCATTCTGCACAATGCTTGCTGCTGAATGCAGCACAGTTTCCCATGCTGACAAACCTTTTTTTGCCAACGCATATTCGAATGCTGCGGCAACATAAGGTCTTGCTATCGTCGTCTGTCCGCTATTCATTATATTTCCGCCACAAATTCATCTAACAATGCAGTTTGTGTTGCGATATCCAAATTGCGTTGAATAATTTTTTCAGCACCAGCGACAGCCAAGGAAGCCAATTGTTTGCGTAAAACTTCTTTGGTTTGACTCACTTCGCGGGCAATTTCTTCATTCGCGTTTTCTAAGATGCGCTTGCTTTCTTGGCGCGCCGTGTCTTTCGCATCATCTACCAATTGCATCGCACGCTTATGCGCTTGATCCACAATATGAACCGCTTGTTCTTTTGATTCGCGAATGATAGCTAATGCTTTGCGTTCAGCTTGCTCTAGCTCGCGTTGGCTACGCAAAGCAGCTTCTAGTCCAGCAGCAATCGTTTTTTCGCGATCGTGCAAAGCTTTGGTGATAGGCGGCCACACGTACTTCATGGTGAACCACACCAACACCGCAAACGTGATCAACTGACCGATTAAAGTTGCATTAATCTCCATTCTCTATCCTCAACTATCCAGTGGTGGCAGGCTGTGCGACAGCTAAAACCGCGTTAATCAATGGATTTTTTGATGCAAATAATAAGAATAAACCCATTGCAATAGAAATAACGGCGAATGCGTCAACCAACCCTGCAACGATGAACATACGTACCATTAACATAGGTGATAATTCTGGTTGGCGTGCAACACCTTCCAAAAATTTTCCGCCTAATACACCGAAACCGATCGCGGTACCGAGTGAAGATAAACCGAGTAACAAACCGACAGCTACCGCGGTAAAACTTTGAACTTGACCTACTATACTTGCAATTTCCATTGTGCCTCCTAAAAGTAAAAATTAATGCGATTCATGCGCCATACTTAAATAAACAATCGTCAACATCATAAAAATAAACGCTTGGATTGTAATAATTAAGATATGGAATATTGCCCAAATTCCGCCTGGTAACCACTGCATCCACCATGGCATGAGCGCAATTAGAATAAAAATCAATTCGCCAGCAAACATGTTGCCGAAAAGTCGTAATGCTAAGGTAAAAGGTTTCGCAACTTCTTCAATGATGCGAAATGGCACATTTAAGAAAAATAAATAAGGACCAAATGGCTTTGTTAAAATTTCTTTGCCTAAATGCATGCCTTTCACTGTGATATTGTAAAAAACAATTAAGACAAACACAGAAATTGACATCGCAAATGTTGCGTTGGGATCTGCTGTTGGCACATTTTTAAAATGATGAATGCCAAAAAAACTCATGATGTGTGGAATTAAATCTACCGGCAGCAAATCCATCAAATTCATGCAAAAAATCCAGATGAAAACGACTAGCGCGAGTGGTGCAATCAAGGGGCTTTTACCATGATACGATTGCGTCACAGCGTCTTGTACAAACCCGATAATAATTTCGACAAAATTTTGTAATCGTCCTGGAACGCCGGATTGTATTTTCACTGCGATATAACGAAAGAAGGCTGCCAGAGAAACTGCTAATAAGATTGAGACTGTCAATGTATCAATATTCACAGACCAAAAACCGCCCGTGCCGGGTTGCAGATTCACGGTCAAATGATCTAAATGATGTTGGATGTATTCCCCTGAGGTCATTACTTCAGCTGTCATGGACTGACCTCCTCATGTCTCCCGAGGAGCAACAAGCTCGCAATCCAAAACGCAATGATTGCGCCGATAAATCCTATCAGTACGGAGAGCAAATTAACGGGCAAATATTTCACAATGCAGATAAATAAGATAGCGCTTAAAACAAGCTTGAACATTTCGCCGGCTATAAAAAGTACAAGGAATTGCTTGGCTGCACGTGCCGTTGCGCGTGCAAAAACTCGCCAAACGAAAGCAAGCGTAGGCAACCAATAGGCTAAACCGCCTAATAAGGTCGATAATCCGCTGCGCGTTCCTTGAAGTAAAAACAATACCACTGCTAGCCCCATTATCAATAAAAGCTGCCAATATAAAATTCGAAATGCTTCTTTGTTCGCTGTTAAGCCTGGCATACACCGCTCCGCATGAGATCAACCCCCCAGAGTCCGGAGAAGGGCCGAGTATACTGATTTTTGGGTGGTATTTCAATTGCTAGGTTATTATTGAAAAAACTCCAACACTTTATCCAACTCAGTCAGATTATCGTATTGGATGACTAATTTGCCTTTGCCTTTCGCATTACATTGGATTGCAACTTTTAAGCGCAATTTGTGCGTTAATTCTTGTTGTAACCGCTTAACATCAGGATCAACTGGTTTTGATAAACCCTCTCTCAAACTAGGCGGCATTTGCAAACGGCGGACTAATTCTTCTGTTTCTCTAACCGACAACCCTTTCGCAATAATGGATTCTGCCGCTTCGAGTTGTAAAGTTTCGCTCAATGTTAATAAAGCACGCGCATGGCCCATTTCCATATCGCCATTTTCAACCATGGTTTTCACTTCGTCAGACAAGGCGAGCAAGCGTAGCAAATTGGTGACAGTAACACGTTTTTTACCCACGGCATCAGCCACTTGCTGATGCGTCATCGAAAATTCATCCATCAAGCGTTGCAATGCCATCGATTCTTCGATGGGATTCAAGCCTTCGCGTTGGATATTTTCGATTAAAGCGATCGCAACAGCGGATTCATCCGGTATTTCACGTATCAAAGCGGGAATTTCTTTTAAACCGGCAAGCTGTGCAGCGCGCCAACGTCTTTCACCGGCAACAATTTCATAGCGTCCTTCGCGTATAGAGCGCACGACAATAGGTTGAATCACGCCTTGTGCGCGAATAGAATTGGCCAACTCTTCCAGAGCTTCTGGATCCATCGCGCGTCTGGGCTGATATTTGCCGCGCTGCATGACATCGACTGATAATTGGCACAATATTTCTTTAGGCGCTTTATCATTAGTACTTGATTCGGTTGCGTTTGCTGAAAAAGAACCTATCAATAATGCATCTAATGACTTACCTAAACCGCGTTTTTTTACCATAATAAAATCCTTGAGGGAGATGCAAAAGTTTCCACATCTTAATCAATTTTATCCATAAAAGGAATTAACATGACAACATCTGTTTCATCTTTGCGCTGCTTCTTCGCCATTGACCTGCCGCCGCAAAGCAAACAGGCGCTGGTGCAAATTGTTACAACACTGCAAAAAACCTATGTTAGAGATGCGATCCGCTGGATCAAAACAGACAATTTCCATATCACTTTACAGTTTATGGAAAAGATCAAGGCAGAGGATTTGCCTACTTTAATCCAAACAGCTCAGCCCGTGCTGGCTGAAATGAAAGCGTTTTCTGTGAACCTTGGGCCGTTGCAATTATTTCCCTCGCTTCATCATCCAAGAAATATTTGTCTGAGTGTTGAACCGGCGCAAGCGCTAACAACTTTAGCCGTTCGCTTGGGTGAGTGCATTCACGCGTTGGGCTATCCTATTGAGACACGACATTTTCGGGCACATATCACCTTAGGCAAAATACAATTTCATCCCCACAAAGATCATTTTTCACTTTCTGTAATGGATACGTCTGCCGTGGACAAACTGACTGTGGGTGAAGTGGTTTTGTATCGCAGTGAGCCATCTGAGCATGGCTCGCATTACACCGCTTTGGAACGTTTTAAGTTGGCTGAAACAATATAAGAATTTTTGAGTGTGTGCTAAAATCACCTGATAATTTTATGAGTAGCGTAATCACATGATGAATCAAGACATCCATCACGTCATCAAAGATCCTGTGCATGGCACTATGCAATTTTCTTCTCAGGAAGACAGTTGGATCAAACCTTTTATCGATAGCCCGCTTTTCCAGCGTTTGCGACATATCAAACAATTAGGCATGGGCGATTTTATTTTCCCCGGCGCTGTACATACGCGTTTTAATCACTGCTTAGGCTGCAGTTATGTGGCCAGCCAAATTGCGCATAAAATCGGGTTGCCGGATGAAGAACGTCAGTTGGTGATTATCGCCTGTTTGCTACACGATGTAGGACACGGTCCTTTTTCACATGCGTTTGAAGATATCTTTCATCAGAAATTAATTCGTCACGAAGCTTGGACACCTTTCTTTCTTGCCGATTATCGTCAACCTGAATTTTTTGCGAAATACAACAAACGCAATCCGCAACACAAACTCTCCGAAGAAAAATTTTTCCAAATTGAAGAAATGATTATGCACAAAGCGTCTAAAAAACGGGTGCTGGCTGATATTGTTTCTTCACAACTGGATTCTGATCGCTTGGATTATTTATTGCGTGACAGCCATTTTTGCGGCGTCACGTATGGTGAATTTGATTTTCGTTGGATGCTAAACTGCATGGCGATTGTGAAATCTTCCCAAGGCGAACGCCTTGGGATTACACACAAAGGCATTGGTGTTGTCGAACACTACTTAGTGGCAAGACGTTTAATGACGCGTAATATTTACCATTATCAAAAAAAATTAGCGTTGGAATTTTTCTTGATTCAACTGCTGGTTAATCTGTCTGAAAGCTTAGAAGATTATGCACCTTTCGCTACAATCAAAAATACCCGCTTAGGGAAATTTTTATTACAAGCCAATGCTTTTAATCAAAATATCGCTGGCGGAAAAAATATTGAGACATTAAAACAAGATTTTCTCACACAAAATTATGCAGACTACAAAGAATTATGCGATTACGACGTCTTTGCTGTGATGAAACAATTAGCGACAACTGATAGCACGCATGCTGCCGCACAATTAGCGGCACGGCTTCATTATCGTCAAATGCCTAAAATCATACGCTTGGATCATGCCAACATTAAGCAAGCAGAAGACATTTTAGCTGACTTTAAAAAACAACATCATAAAGACTTACAAGATTGGCAAGTGGCTATTATCAAATCGCCACATCAATCTTACTCTATAGAATCAGATCCGATTCTTGTTGTGAATGAGCACGGCTTAGTGAAACCGATTAATGAAATGTCTTTCATGATTAATGCGATTTCAGATAAAAATGAAAGCACCGCATTTTTGTGCGTAGACAAACTGATTTTTGATGATGCGCGCGTACAAAGTATTATTCAAAAACTCAGCGCGTTAGTGAGTTCGGTTGAGCGGTCACTGTAACGGTTGCTCTGCTTGATTGGGCTGTGATAGAAGATGACCCACTATCACTTTGTGAATATTTAAATTGAGATTGATTTTCTTCTTTTTTTGCAGCGGTATTCAAATAATCGGGTAGTTTCATAGCCTCTAGCACTTCATTATCATCTAGCTGATCTCGCCAACTTATCGCGCTTTTACACATGCTGTTAACCAAGACACTGAGGCTTTCAAAAAATTTTGCGCCATCTGTTTCTGCCGCCGGCTTTGTAAAGATCAAACCTCTGGATTGCATTAAATCTTTTTCAAAACCTGTATTTTTAACCAGGTCATTAAGAACCAGCACTTTATACACGAGAGACTCTTTTTTAGTCTCCAGTAAAATTTTTATTTTTAGTAACCATTGTATTTTTTTTAGTACCTTTCGTGAGTTCTCATAAAAACTTTCTAACTTTGTATCAGCCAATAATTTATCTGCATCAATTTCATGTTTGCTAAAAAGCAAACCATTCACCATAAAAGTCCTGCGAGGTTTTCTTTTTGGATTGACCGCATATAATTCAATTGCAAAACTGGGAAAGTCTTTTAACAAATGATTAAAATAAATCTTGCAGGTCATCTGCATACTTGCAAGATCATCTGCAACAGCAGTTCTTAATGATTTATTCGCATTGGTTAAACGGCTCAGCATAATGCCTCATTCATAAGTTGAATATTTTTGGAGTGGGGAATGATAATAATTTGATCATATAAAGTCAATGTGTTTTTCATTTTGTCATATCTTGGTAGTATTTCAAGATTTCATCGCGGCTTGCGTTTATCCACTTTTGGCGGTTTTCCAGCGTATTTTCAATTTGGACGCGCTCATCGGTAAAATCGATATAAAGTTTACCGTGTAAATGATCAATTTCATGCTGCAAAATGCGGGCATACCATCCTTCAGCGATTAAGGTGACAGGCTCTGCTCTCTCATTCAGGCACTCAACTTTGACTTTGTGATTTCTTGGTGTAATGCGCAGACACTCTTTTACACTTAAGCATCCCTCGAAAAAAAACAGTTTAGTGTTATCTAATACAGTGAGCACAGGATTAATAATCACATGAAAATCAACAGGGTGACGCTCTCTTTCCGCGCGAATATGGGGTTGCATCGCTGCAGAATAAGCGGCTTGATCTTCAATCACAGCCAATTGCAAAGAGACACCAATTTGTGGTGCCGCTAAACCAACGCCAGGCGCTGCTCGCAGTGTATTTTTCATCGTTTCAATAAGCGCTTGTATTTCATTGCTTAAGATTTCATCAGATGAAAGCGGTCTAGCGGCTTCATGCAATGCTGGATGACCGCATTGTACGATTTCTTTTATCATCTATTCCTCGCTCACTTGGCTATATTCTTTATAGAATTGATACACTCATGTATAATCCGCGCGTCGTTCGGGATAATAAATGAGAAAGGGTTACAAATCCAATGAAGCTCAATACGGTTATTCTTGCCGCTGGACAAGGCAAGCGCATGTTTTCAAAACTGCCCAAAGTCTTGCATCGCTTGGCGGGGCTTCCTCTGCTTGAACACGTCGTCAACACGGCGCATGCTCTCGCGCCACAGCAAACCCCTATCGTTGTTTATGGCCATGAAGGCGAAAAAGTTCGTCATGTCCTCGCTAATTTAAATGTTCAATGGGTTTTGCAAGATCAACAACTCGGAACTGGTCATGCTTTATTACAAACATTACCGCATCTTGATGAAGCACAGCAAACCTTAGTGTTATATGGTGATGTGCCTTTGATTACGACTGAAACGTTAAAAAAATTCATTGCCAATACACCCGTTGATGCCTTAGGTATTTTAACAGCGCACTTTCCAAATCCGACAGGATTAGGTCGCATCATACGCAATGAAAAAAACCAAATTACACGCGTTGTTGAAGATAAAGATGCAGATGCCGCCCAACGTAACATTCATGAAATTAACACAGGCATTTATCTCATCCCTGCCAAACTCTTAAAAAAATGGCTGCCTAATTTACAAAACAATAATGCGCAAAAAGAATATTACCTCACCGACATTGTTGCGCGCGCCGAACAAGAAGCGATCGCGATTCACGGCATGCAAGCGCCCGCATATGAAGAAGTCTTAGGCATTAATGACTGCGCACAATTAGCCATATGCGAACGGTATTTTCAGCGTACAAATGCTGAAAATTTAATGCGTAAAGGTGTCACTTTATTAGATCCCAATCGTTTTGATGTTCGCGGTCAATTACAGGTTGGACAAGATGTTATTTTAGATGTGAACGTTATTATTGAAGGCAATGTCAAAATTGGCAACCAATGTTATATCGGCGCGAATACTATTTTACGCAACACCATGATAGGCAATAACGTCACCATACAAGCAAATAGTGTCATCGATGGCGCTGAAATTGCAGAAGACTGCCTCATCGGACCTTTTGCACGATTACGCCCTGGCACAGTATTAAGCGCACACGCGCACGTTGGCAATTTTGTCGAAGTGAAAAATAGTTTAGTTGGCTCTCACACTAAAATTAATCATTTAAGTTATGTGGGAGACAGTGACGTAGGGAAACAAGTGAATATAGGCGCGGGAACGATTACCTGCAATTATGATGGCGTAAACAAACATCGCACTATCATAGGCGATCATGTTTTTATTGGCTCTAACTCACAACTGGTTGCACCCGTCACCATAGGAGACGGTGCAACAATAGGCGCAGGCTCAACTATCACACGTGATGCGCCACCGCATCAGTTGACATTGTGCCGTGCGCAACAACGTAGTATTGAAAATTGGCAAAGACCTCAAAAAAAGGAAAAGTAATATGTGCGGGATAGTTGGCGCAGTCGCCGAACGAAATATTGAAAAAATTCTCATAGAAGGTTTAAAACGCCTAGAATACCGTGGATATGATTCCGCCGGCATTGCCATCATTAATAATGATCAAGCTTTGCAACGCATACGCTCGCAAGGCAAAGTGAAAGAATTAGAAAATGCGCTCACGCAATCGCTGTTTCATGGCAACACAGGTATTGCACACACACGCTGGGCAACACACGGTGTACCCGCTGAACATAACGCCCATCCTTTTATTTCTGGCGATGAAATTGCTTTAGTTCATAACGGCATCATTGAAAATCATGATGAATTGCGTAATGACCTCATCAAAAAAGGGTACAAATTTACTTCTGAAACAGATACTGAAACTATCGTCCATCTGCTCCATTATCATTTTGCCCAAACAGGTGATTTGCTCTCCGCAACACAAGAAGCCATCAAAAAATTAGAAGGCGCCTACGCGCTTGGGATTATTTCTTCGCGTTACCCAGAGCGATTACTGGCTGTCAGACATGGCAGCCCGTTGGTCATAGGCAAAGGTATAGGCGAAAATTTCATAGCATCTGATCCTTTAGCTTTATTGTCTGTCACACAGCAATTTATTTATCTTGAAGACCATGACATCGCTGATTTATCGCGCGATAAAATTCAAATTCATGCAAAAAATAAGGTCGTGGAACGCAAGTTACACACACTAGAAATTAATTGTGATGCGATCGAACGCGGCGAGCATCGTCATTACATGAGCAAAGAAATCGCCGAACAACCTCAATCGATCGCAACCAGCTTAGAAGAACGCATTGGTAAAACACATTTACTGGAAGGTGTCTTCGGTGCGCAAGCTAAAGATGTTTTCCCACGCGTTAAACAAGTGCAATTAGTCGCATGTGGCACCAGTTATCATGCAGCCCTTGTCGCGCGTTACTGGTTAGAAGGGGTGGCTGGCATTTCGTGCGCTGTCGAAGTGGCAAGTGAATTTCGCTATCGCAAACATGTGATACAACCGAATACTTTATTTGTTTGCTTATCTCAATCCGGTGAAACAGCTGATACGCTTGCGGCATTACGCATAGCAAAATCCACAGGTTATCTTGCAACGCTCGCTATTTGCAACGTGCCTGAAAGTTCTTTAGTCCGTGAATCAGACATCCATTTTATGACACGCGCTGGCATTGAAATTGGTGTTGCATCCACAAAAGCTTTCACCACACAGCTCACTGCATTGCTCATGTTGACATTAGCATTAGGCAAATTAAATCAATTAACGCCCGAGACGGAAGCGCGCTTAGTCGCCGAGTTACATAATTTACCTAAAATAGCGGAAGCCGTTTTAACGCTGAATCCTTTGATTGCAAAACTCGCCACACACTTTGCGGATAAAAGTCATGCCTTATTTTTAGGCCGTGGCGCAATGTACCCAATCGCATTAGAAGGCGCGTTAAAGCTAAAAGAAATTTCGTATATTCACGCGGAAGGCTATCCTGCTGGCGAATTAAAACATGGGCCATTAGCCTTAGTCGACACACACATGCCTGTGATTGCGATTGCACCGGATGATGAATTGTTAGAAAAACTCAAATCGAACTTACATGAAGTGCGCGCACGCGGCGGAGAATTATTTGTCTTTACAAATAATGTCGCAAGCATTCGTGAAAATAATACGCATCTTCACATTGTTGAAATGCCAACGATTGATCCCATTTTAGCACCGATTATTTATACGATTCCGCTGCAGTTATTGGCGTATCATGTTGCGGTATTGAAAGGAACGGATGTCGATCAACCACGGAATTTAGCGAAATCTGTGACGGTGGAATAACCCATCTTCGCTCCGATCTCTCCAGAAAACACTGTCATTCCTGCGCGGGGATGACAGAAGCCATATGCTTAATCAATGCAGGCCCTTGGTAAATTAACCCGGTGTACACCTGAAGCAAACTCGCCCCGGCAGCCAGTTTTTCATTTGCATCTTGCCCAGTTGAAATGCCACCAACCGCAATAATAGGAATTCTATTTTGTAAAAGAACCTTTAATTGTTTAACAATTTGCGTAGACCCTTCAAATAACGGTTTGCCACTCAATCCGCCCGCTTCTTTTGCATAAGGAGAATTTTCAACACCCACTCGGCTCAACGTTGTATTGGTCGCGATGACGCCATCGACTTTTTCCGCTAATAAAATTTCAGCGATGTTTTGCAATTCACTTTCCGTTAAATCTGGTGCAATTTTTACGACCAAAGGCACATGTTTTTTCTGTGTCGCCATAAACTGTGCTTGTTCTTGTTTTAAGGTACATAACAAAGATCGCAATAATTCACCATGCTGCAGATCACGTAATCCTTCTGTATTTGGCGAAGAGATATTCACTGTAATGTAACTGGCATAAGGTACAACCGCGCGGTATGCCGTTAAATAATCCTCTATGGCATTTTCTAATGGCGTCGTTTTATTTTTACCGATATTAATGCCTAAAATACCTTTGTATTTTGTGCGTTTCAGATTTTCAACTAAGGCATCGCACCCTTTATTATTAAACCCTAAACGATTGATTAACGCTTCTTGTTCTAGCAAACGGAATAAACGCGGACGAGGATTGCCATCTTGTGGCTTGGGCGTCACAGTGCCTACTTCAATGAAACCAAAACCTAATGCAGCTAATGCATCGATGTATTCACCGTTTTTATCTAAGCCTGCGGCCAAGCCAATTGGATTCGGAAAGATGAGCCCCATGATTTCACGTGGCGCTGCTTTTATTTTAGGAAAAAATCTTGTCAAACCTAATTGATGCATCAACCGCAAACCACGCAAAGTTACGCCGTGCGCCGTTTCTGGATTCAGTTGAAATACTATTTTTTTCAGTAGCGAGTAACACATTAAACTTGGCTCACGAAACTAGCGATCAACCATTTTGTGCCTGCCCGCTCAAAACGCACTTGAATACGCGCATGCTCACCGCGTCCTTCATATTGTAAAATAGTGCCTTCGCCAAATTGATGATGTGTCACACGTTGGCCTATGCGCATACCACCCTCAGATTCAGTTGCTGACATTTTTGTGAAATCAGTGGAAGGTCGTGATTGATAAGGCGCTGAAACTTTTGCTTTCAAGCATACTTCTTCTAAAAATTCTTTTGGGATCTCACTCAGAAAACGCGAAGGGCGATGATAAACTTCTTTGCCATGCAAACGTCTTGTTTCAGCAAACGTTAAATAAAGTTTTTCCATGGCGCGCGTGACGCCTACGTAGCATAACCGTCTCTCTTCTTCTAATCGCGTGGGATCTTCTAACGACATATAATGTGGAAACAATCCTTCTTCACAGCCTGACAAGAACACCACCGGAAACTCTAATCCTTTCGCCGTATGGAGTGTCATCAGTTGCACGCTGTCTTCAAAGCTTTCTGCTTGTCCTTCACCTGATTCTAAAGCAGTATGCGACAAGAAAGCCGTGAGCGGCGTCATTCCTTCTTCTGTTGTACTATGCAAATCAAATTGACGCGCGGCGTTGACTAATTCTTCTAAGTTTTCAATGCGTGCCAAGCCTTTCTCGCCTTTTTCTTTGCGATAATGTTCGATCAATCCACTGTTGTGTATGACGTGCTCGGTTTGCTCATGCAATGCCAAGGACGCGGTATCACTCGCCAAGACATTCATCATTTCAATAAAATGCGCTAAGCATGTTGCTGCGCGCGCGGGTAAGACTTTTTCTGCTAAGATTTTTTCTGCGGCAGCCCAAAGTGACACTTGATCTTGTTGCGCTGTTTCACGTAAAGCAATAACAGTGCGATCACCAATGCCACGTGTCGGTGTATTCACCACACGTTCGAAAGCCGTATCGTCGTCACGGTTTGAAATTAATCGCAAATAAGCCAAAGCATCTTTAATTTCCGCGCGTTCAAAATAGCGTAAACCACCATAAACACGATACGGAATACCGTATTGAATTAACGCTTCTTCCAATACGCGAGATTGTGCGTTTGAGCGATACAGAATCGCCACTTTTTGTAAGGTGTTGCCTTCGCGTTGCCAATCGCGAATTCGATTCACGATAAAACGCGCTTCATCTAAATCATTAAAACCAGCATAAACGGTAATCAACTCACCGTCGTTGCCACTGGTCCATAAATTTTTACCCATGCGCCCAGCATTATTTGCAATCAAGGCATTAGCGGCTTTTAAGATCATGCCCGTGGAACGGTAGTTTTGTTCTAAGCGTGTGGTCGTTGCAGTAGGGAAATCTTTGCAAAAACGATGGATGTTTTCAATCTTAGCGCCACGCCAACCATAAATGGATTGATCATCATCGCCAACTATCATGACATGATTATCTTTGCCAGCGAGCAAACGAATCCACGCATATTGCACCGCATTCGTATCTTGAAACTCATCGACTAAAATACAACGAAAACGCTGTTGATAATGCGCTAAAATATCTGGATTGTTCGTCCATAACTTATGAACTTTCAATAACAAATCAGCAAAATCGATTAAACCTGCGCGCTGACACGCTTCTTCATAAGCACGATAAATTTTTATCATCGTCTTTGTCGTCATGTCGCCGTAATCCGCCACATGGTGTGATTCTAAGCCTTCATCTTTTTTGCCATTGATAAACCACTGTGCTTGTTTTGGTGGCCATCGATCTTCATCTAAATCTAAACTACTCAATACGCGTTTGATTAATCGATATTGATCGTCTGAATCTAAAATTTGAAATCCTTCCGGCAATCCTGCTTCACGCCAATGCAAACGTAAAAAGCGATGGGCGAGTCCATGAAATGTGCCTATCCACATTGTTTTAGCCGATACTCCGAGCAAGCCTTCGATACGTGAACGCATTTCATTTGCGGCTTTATTGGTAAAAGTAACCGCCATCACATTAAAAGGCGACAAGCCTTCGACTTGGACTAACCAAGCGATACGATGGACAAGCACTAACGTTTTGCCGCTGCCAGCCCCTGCCAAGATGAGTTGATGGCATAAAGGTGCTGACACCGCATCGCGCTGGGCGTCATTCAGAGAATCCAGTATCATTGTATTTGTCATAGCGGGCTATTATAGTTCCTATCCCCCAAAATCACAGAAGTTTTTAAGGCAATATGGCAAACCCTCAATACCAAAAAGCGACTTTTTTATTAAGCGCGAGTCAACTCAGTCAACTGCCTGCAGATATGGGCATTGAAATTGCCTTTGTGGGCCGTTCTAACGCCGGGAAATCCAGCGTTTTAAATCAATTAACGCAAAACAAAAAACTGGCCAGAGTCAGTAAAACACCAGGCCGCACACAACACATTAATATCTTTGTGCTGGATGCAAAAAGACGCCTAGTGGATTTGCCTGGATATGGCTATGCCAAAGTCTCTGCTGAAGTGAAAGCCGCCTGGCAAAAAACATTAGAGCAATATTTGCGCGAACGGAAATGTCTAAAAGGATTAATCCTAGTCATGGACATCCGCCACCCCCTGACAGAATTTGATCGTCACATGCTGGAATGGGCAACTGATTCCGGTCTAACGGTTCATGTCTTATTGAATAAATCAGATAAGCTGAAGTTTGGCGCGATGAAAAAAACCGAGTTAGAGGTCAATGCTTATATTCGTGAACTGCCTAACACAGTAACCTGCCAAGTTTTTTCAGCGCTGAAAGGCGATGGCACACAAGCGCTGAGAGAATTGCTAGATGCTTGGTATAAGTTATAGGAAAGATGATCTCTCATCATTACCCACAAATTCTAAATGTGTGTCATGTCAGCGTGCTTTTAGCTGGCATCCAGCCCTTGGTGCGCTCTGGCGTTGCCTGTGTAACGGAAAGATGGATGCCAGCTAAAAGCACGCTGGTATGACAGGGGTCAACTAGCATGTGGCTACTGATATGAAGATGATAAGACCTTGAAAAAATTTGAACTGCTTAGCTATTGTGCTATCCTACAAGGACTAATAAAAGAATAAATGTGGAGTGTTAAACCCTTATGAATCTCAAGAATGAGAGTCAACGGCTATCTGATTCACCAGTCATCCCTGCCAGTCAGTCCTTGCCTGAAATAACAATACGTGCACTCACCTTAGGCGTCATTCTGACTGTGATTCTTGCTGCCGCCAATGCATACCTTGCCCTGAAAGTCGGGCAAACCATATCTGCCTCTATTCCAGCTGCGATTATTTCAATGAGTATTTTGCGTTTTTTCCCTAAATCGAATGTGTTGGAAAACACCATGGTTCAAACCATGGCTTCCGTCGGCGAGGCATTAATTAGTGGTGTTGCGTATATTTTACCCGCCTTAATTATTTTACAAGCCTGGCAAGGCTTTTATTATTGGCAAACAGTCGCTATTGCATTATTGGGTGGTATTTTAGGCGTATTATTTACGATTCCGTTGCGCCGCGCTTTATTGATTGATAGAACCTTGCGTTATCCAGAAGGTGTTGCCATCAGCAATGTTTTAAAAGCCAGCGCGCGCAATGAAAAAACAGATATGAAATCCTTAACCATGGGTGGCCTCATTGGCGCATTGATTTCATTGTTTCAAACAGGATTTCAAATTTTAACGGATACGTTTGATTTTTGGGTAAAGCCTTTTGGCACGACGATTTATGGCTTCCAATTAGGTCTTTCACCTGCGCTGTTAGCCGCGGGTTATATTGTCGGAATTAACGTTGCGATCAGCTTTTTAGTCGGCATTGTGATTGGCTGGATAGTTGGCATACCTATTTTATCTTCAATCGTCCATGTGACAGATGCCAGTACGGCAAATGATATTGTCATGTCACTCTACCGCTCTCATCTCCGTTACATTGGTGTTGGAACAATGTTGATTGGTTCCTTGTGGACTTTAATCACATTAATGAAACCAATCGCGCAAAGCATCATGGCATCGTTTGCATCGCTACGGAATAAAGCCAAAAACAGTCCACGTGGCTTACGCACCGAGCGTGACATTCCAATTAACTTTGTATTCTGGGGACTGATTTTTTTACTAGTCCCCATTTTTATTTTAATCGCATGTTATATCGTGCCTAACACTTCTGAAGTCTCACAATCCTTCCGCACTATGCTTTGTGCATTCAGTGCAATCTATGTTTTGGTCGGCGGATTTTTGTTTTGCTCAATCTCTGCTTATTTCGCAGGATTGATTGGCTCTTCTAACACACCTGTTTCAGGACTGTTAGTCTCTGCCTTATTGATCTTGTGTTTAAGTGTATTGGCATTCTTTAGCTCTGTTGGCGGCATAAAAGGTCATGAGTTATTTGGTGTGATTCTCGCGATTGGCAGTGGCGTTATTATCGGCGTGGCTGTCTCTATTTCAAACGACACTATGCAAGATTTAAAAGTGGGACAAGTCGTTGGCGCAACACCTTGGAAACAACAACTCATGCTAATTTTAGGCGTCGTTGTTTCTGCATTTGTTGTTCCGCCTATTTTAGATTTGTTATACAACGCATATGGCATAGGCGGTGTTTTCCCACATCCTGGCATGAGCAAAACGCAAATGCTCTCTGCGCCACAAGCAGCGCTGATGGCAACCATTGCACAAGGTGTTTATACACATCACTTAGCCTGGTCTATGTTAGGAATAGGCACGCTCATTGGTCTCGTGTGCATTATTATCGATGAGTTTTTAAAACAATACGGAACACGTTTGCCTGTATTGGCAGTTGGTCTTGCTATTTATCTTCCTATGAATACTACAGTTCCTGTCGTCATTGGCGGCGTCTTAAGCTATCTTATTCAGCTTGGTCTCGAGAGAAAATACAATAATAAACGCATTGAAAACGAATCCAAAATTGCATCACATCGTCATCGCGGTTTATTGTTAGCATGCGGCATTGTCGCTGGCGCATCGATTATGGGCGTGATCTTAGCGATTCCATTCGCAATTAAACAAAGCTCAGATGCTTTAAAAATTATGCCTGATCAATTTGCTTATTTGGCAGGATCTTTAAGCATTGTGGTGACATTGATTCTATGTGCTTGGATTTATCGCAACGTGATGAAGAAAGTAGCGTAAGCTTTCAAGCATTTTCAAATGTAAAACTCACAACCTCGGAAATTTTTTGACAGCTTAGTGCTAGCATAATCAAGCGATCAACGCCTAATGCCACGCCCGCGCAATCAGGAATACCATGCGCCAGTGCTGCCAGAAATCTTTCATCAACAGAAAATTCTGGTAACTGATGTTTTTTTCGATACAACAAATCTTTGGCAAAACGTCGCGCTTGTTCATCGGCATCTTGTAATTCATGAAAACCATTCGCAAGCTCTACCCCTTTGAAATACACTTCAAAACGTGAGGCAACCGGTGGGTTTTCTGTATGGCGAATTTTAGCAAGCGCTGCTTGTGTCACAGGAAAATCATAAAGAAAAAGCGGACGCTCCTGCCCAACTTTAGGCTCAATACAATGTGTCCACAATACATCTAACCAAGCATCGCGATCAGACAGTGACTCATGTAATGGAATATTTTTTTCACGTGCAACCTCAACCAACTGATCTGTTGTTGCAGTATGCGCATTCACCCCCAAGTATTGTTGATAAATATCCGCATAACGCACACGTTCTGCAGGCGCAGCAGTTGCAACACACTGTAATAACGCATCCATTTCATCCATTAAAGCATGATGATCAAAGCCAGGGCGATACCACTCAAGCATCGTAAATTCTGGATTATGTATTTTGCCAACTTCGCCTTGGCGAAAGGCTTTGTTCATTTGATAAATAGGACCTGATCCCGCGGCTAACAAACGCTTCATCGCATATTCAGGTGAAGTTTGTAGATATAAAATTTTTTCTTCTGTGCTACCAAACGCTTTAAAAATCGCTGGAATCCCAACCACATGTGGATCGGTCACAGTCGCATGTGATAGCACCGGTGTTTCAACTTCTAATACATTACGCGCAGCGAAAAACGCGCGGATTTTTGCTAACAGTGTTGCGCGTTGTTGCAACCGCTCTAGTGTGGCTGTCGGTTGCCAAGCGGCAAGATTATTCTTTCGCTCTAGCAACATAAGTCCCCGTACGCGTATCGACTCTAATGATTTCGCCTTCTTGAACAAATAACGGTACGCGAACAACTGCGCCTGTTTCGAGTTTAGCGGGTTTGCCACCACCGCCTGAGGTATCACCGCGCACACCTGGATCTGTTTCAATAATTTTTAAGATCACAAAATTGGGAGCAACTACGGCAAGAGGAGCGCCATTAAATAAGGTGAGTACACAATCGCTTTGCTCTTTCAGCCACTGCTTTGCTTCGGCCAAATCTTTATCATCCATGACATATTGCTCAAACGTTTCTTTCGTCATGAAGTGCCAATGCTGACCATCGCTATATAAATACTGGGCTTCGACATCCACGACATCGGCGCCTGGAATACTATCACCGGACTTATAAGTGCGTTCAACGACCCGACCTGTCTTTAAGTTGCGATATTTGATGCGATTAAAAGCCTGACCTTTCCCCGGTTTCACGAATTCGTTTTCGAGAATGACGCAGGGATCGTTATCTATCATGACTTTCATCCCACCGCGGATCTCATTTGTGGTATAAACTGACATTTCTTTCTGCTCCTGTGATTAGTTGGTATATAATAATCACTTATTTGATAAACACCAACGGTTCCCTTTAACATCATGACATCAACAGCATCAAAATTAACTGCCTGGCAAAAGGCATTAGTCCAAGCTATTACGGATCCTCAAGAATTGTTGAATTCCTTGGAACTGGACTCTGATTGGCTAGAGGCTGCTAAATCAGCAGCCAATGTATTTCCACTGAATGTGCCGCGTGGTTTTGTGGCGCGCATGCAAAAAGGCAATGCGCATGATCCCTTGCTGCGCCAAATTCTTCCATTAGGTGATGAACTGCAAATCGTGGCGGGTTATTCCGAAGATCCCTTGCAAGAAGCCAAGTACAATCCTGTGCCGGGGTTGCTGCATAAGTATCAAGGGCGAGTCTTACTGACCTTGGTCGGGACTTGCGCAGTCAATTGTCGTTATTGCTTTCGTCGACATTTCCCTTATACCGATAATAATCCAGGCACAGAAGGCTGGGAACGCGCACTAAACTATATTGCCAACCATCCCTCTATTCATGAAGTCATTTTAAGTGGCGGTGATCCTTTAGTCGCAAATGATAAAACCCTGCAGGCGTTTTCAGACAAACTCAATTTAATTCCGCACATCAAACGCTTGCGCATTCATAGCCGCATCCCTATTGTTTTGCCTGAGCGGATTACACCGGAATTTATCCATTGGATTAGCCAGCTCAAACAAAAGCCGATATTAGTCACTCATTGCAACCACCCTCAAGAAATCAATGCTGCGGTGGCAGAAGCTGCGCACTTATTAACTAAAGCGGGTGTCGTTCTCTTAAATCAAACCGTGCTCTTGAAAGGTGTGAATGATGCGGCAGAAACGTTGATAGCCTTAAGTGAATCTTTGTTTGCGATTGGCATACAACCTTATTACTTACATCTGTTGGACAAAGTACAAGGCGCGGCACATTTTGATGTCGATAAAGAAACAGCAGTCAAGCTACATGAAGAACTGAGTCAGAACCTTTCTGGCTATTTAGTGCCAAAATTAGTCTATGAACAACCCGGTGCGCCCGCAAAAAAACCCGTAGAATTGTACACAGTCTAATTTTTCTTGCGCTTTTCACGAGAAAAATCGGGTTAAAGCGCTTTTACACCCGGAAATTAAGTTTAAACTATTGATTTTAATTAATTTTTCCCGATGGACAACTTTTCCTCATTCCTGGGGAAATCAACGAACACAGTACTTCTCCCAGCTTTTAAGGCATATAACCACAGAGTTATCCACAGAATCTGTGGATAACTTTGTTCCTGCGAACACCTACATTGTTGATATAAATTATGTAACAATGCACGCCATTTGATGTTCGCTTTGAAGTCCAGGTGAGGGAAATACCATGTTAGAAAAATTATTTAAGCTCAAAGAACACAAGACTTCTGTACGAATAGAAATTCTGGCCGGATTGTCTACGTTTCTTGCGATGTCATACATTATTTTTATTAATCCTACGATTCTGTCACAGACTGGGATGGATAAAGGTGCTGTTTTTGTTGCAACCTGTCTTGCTGCCGCTTTTGGGTCTGCGCTCATGGGAATCTTGGCGAATTATCCTATTGCGCTAGCGCCTGGCATGGGACTCAATGCTTATTTCACCTATAGCGTAGTCTTGGGCTCGGGACACAGCTGGCAAATTGCATTAGGTGCTGTTTTTATCTCAGCGCTAATATTTTTATGTTTAAGCATATTCCCGGTACGTGAATATATTATCAATAGCATTCCAAAATCTCTGAAAGTATCC
>CAJCIZ010000062.1 GCA_903970525.1 Myxococcales bacterium
ATGGAAAGCAGCCTGGAAAGTTTAATTGAAAAACATTTTCCAAGTGCAGATAGTCATTATTTAAAAATATTGGTTGATGATCGTATTGATGACACTAAACGTTTTATTTTACTGTTAAAAGAGATTAATAATAAAAATAAAATATTAGTATCTAACATGCAAGGCCATGCAAATCAAATGAAATTGCTTAGCGACAAATCAATCAATCAAGTTGATAATAGCAAGCTTATGGATTTGCAACAACGTTTATATACTAGGCTAATAAAGATTGAGAATAAATTAATTGAAATAATTGAGATCACCAACATATACTGTAATATATTGGTCGATATAAAAACCCTAAATGAAAAAATTCGACAAATCAATATAAGCTGCTCAGCTATGCACACACCCACCTGGGATGAGAAAGGTGACTACAATGATCAGTCAAAAGTAATATGTTCGCTAGAAGCGTCTTTAGTTGCATTGACTATAAAACAGAGGGAAATTAGCCAAGAAAAAATTAAAATTGACGCAATAATAGATTCCCTTAAGCGTTCCAATTTAGACGGTGATATTAGCTGTAGTATCACGAGCAACATAAGAAATCATGTTAGGGAAATGAAAATATTAAATAGGTCTATTCAAACTCTGCAAGCAACTATCAATAAATATGATGATAACCTTAGTAAGCTAAAAAACGATCAAAGCAAGCATAAGAATTCAATAGAACACAAAAATAAATTATCTACATTTAGATTAAATTTATCGAAGATGCGATCGATTCTTGACTTAAGAAAAGAGTTTGATCAGATTCACGCGGGACTAATGATTAGTGATGATACGCTTAATTTATATCAAAATATTTTTCAAGCAATCGATAGTGCTATAATTGATCAAAGCTCTCAATACAGCGTGGCAGATGCATCATTAATATACGTCGTAAAATGCTTTGAAAAATTTATTGCTGATTATTCAGTGCAAGGCGACAAGTCTAGCATTGATCAAGCCACCATATTGAGCATTTTAAAAATTTTAGGTAAACATAATATCTCTTTTGATCGTAACACAATAAATCGTTTGTCAGTTTTGCTAACCCTTAAAAATACACTGCGTGCTCAAAACATAACAGATATATCTCTTTATGCCAATTTAGGAATTGATATTAAACCCATTATTTCTCACATTATCTCAATGTGGTCTACTTCAAAGAATATCATTGCTGACTCAAGGATAGCTCAATATTTACTCGATATTTGTCATGCTGATGATAGTCAAGATAAAAAACTACTCCCAGAGTTTGTTGATCAGTTACAGCAAATTAAACTTTCGCTAGAACAGGATGAATATATTCATTCTATGAATCAACACACACTTACCATAGTAAAGAGTAAAAGCATTAATGAAATAATTAGTAATTTAAATAAGAGTGCTCATTTACTACAAGCTGATTTTCATTCACTGAAACTTTACAGTGTCATTTTTAATAAAATTAAACAATTGGTTCAGGATGATAATTGTAACAAAGATAATTTCGGCTCACTATTTTCTACTTTTACTACTTTTTTATGCGATTACTCACATGTAATAGATGGTGAGAATATTTTAGATAGAAAGAATATTGCTTCTCAGCAAGATAGTTTAATTTGCATTCTGTCTTCAGTAAATGCTATGCAAATTAACTTATCACCATTTTTGAAGAATACAATTTGCAATTATTTATATTTTAGATTTGCTGCTTCATCATCAAATACCGCGTGCAATGATTTGCTTATATGCGCTCGTGCAGGCATTAATATTAAAGCGCACTTGGAAAATAATTATCAAATTATTTTAAATAATAAAAATGTGTCAGATAGAGATTTATCTGATCTGATATTTTCCTGCTATATTTATGATGCAAACACTCCATTAGCGAAAAATCGTTTGTCTCATGAATTAGTGATGCAAATTTTTAATACGTATGCAGCCAGTATTAGTAAAGCGCTTAAATCAAATAGTAATAATAACCCTCATGGGCAAGCCGTTAGTTGCCATCTTTTTTCTAATCATAACGAACGATTTGCATCGCAGTCTTTAAAGTCATCGGCTGACGCTCGCTGTTTTCTTCAAGCTGCTGCTTTCTATGGTTATGTATTCCCTGACAATGTCACATCATACTTATATAAAGTGAATGCATTAAATGACCAATCAACCATTTCAAAAGGACAGAAACGACTGTTTAAGATACTTGTGCGTGCGTTTGCTGACAATCCTGACATTTTGATATCATTAGAAAAGCCTATTGCGAAGGGCTATGGTGCTTTCAGCGCTGATATTCATATTGTAAATACAACAACTGGTGATGAGTATGATGTAGAATTTGATGGCGATACCTATCATTATTACCAAACACCAAATTTTACAGTTACTAATGAATTGATGCGTGAAGATCGTGCAAGAGATGCTGCTCTTCATCAGCTTGGAATTACCACGAAACGTTTTACTAGCAAAGATCTCCCTTTCTCGCCTAACTTAGAACAATTTATTCAGTCTATACAGGATTCACTGGGTTATCAAAAAGAAAGCAGACAGCCTGTTGTCACCATAATGACTGATGCGAACGAATCAAGTCAAAGTAATGATGTAGAAACAGAAAACACATCAACGACAACGGCTGAAGTGAATGTGCAACTTACTGGTTTACCACAAAATCAGAACCTACTCTTTGCCCAGCAAAATCGAGTACCAGGGTTATCTTCGGCTTCTCCTGTGTTTATACCTTCATCGACAACGGCTGAAGTGAATGCGCAACCTACTGGTTTACAACAAAATCAGAACCTACTATTTTCTCAGCAAAATAGAGTGCCAGGGTTATCTTTGGCTTCTCCTGTGTTTATACCTTCATCTCAACTGGATCCATCTAAACAAACATAATTTATTGCTGAAATGAATAGCTAATTCGTTAATATATTGAGGACTAATCTGTGGATATTAGAAAACATCACTCCAACAGTGATTATGACATTGAAGCATCAGTTAACTTGCACCAAGCGTTAGTGGAACGGATAAATCATCTCAAAGTACTCATTACCGAAGGTCAAGCTGTGATGAGGATACATCTTGATATCGCTAACACTTTTCATACTGAGCCATCAGTAGACCTTGCTGTAGAAGTTGGGTTTATGTGTGCACTTTTACGAGCAGCTGAGGCATTTACTAAAGGGGGTAATATTCCAAGTTCCATACAGCAATTTGAAAATTCATCGGAACTTGGCGAGCTCCTAAATGATCGTTTGCTGCATTTTAAGGGGTATCTATCAAGCTTTAAAAAAAGTCATTTGGCTGTACACGAAAATAAATTGACTAACACACTAGCAAGCTCTTCTTTTTCTTCAAATCACTGGTCTTCTGGCCCACATACGATGTTGAACTCTCGTGTTAACCAGCATATCTGCAGCGAAGAAGCGCAGCAGGCTAGTAGTGATAGTTCATTTCTGGCTAATGATGCTGACTCTGAATTTGACAATTCCAGCGAAGAAAATGATGCGGGCTCTGGGTCAACTACCCCTAGAAAATTGTCATAATTTTGCATTGACTGTTTAGTAGACACACGATTTATTCATTGCGCATGAGCGACTACAGTCTTGATGAAATTAAGTGACATTAATGAATTGATTCATTATCATGGCGACATAAATTTCTCAAATGTCATCTCTATCAATTCGGCTTTTGAT
>CAJCIZ010000063.1 GCA_903970525.1 Myxococcales bacterium
CATATTGCAGCAGAGAATGTAACTTACTTCCGCTATATTGAGTTGTAATTAATATAGCGGAAGAAATGCAGGGTTTTGCTATTTTATTTTCTCGAACCGCCCATTCTAAGTGAAGCACCGCCTTGTACATGCACCACTCTTTCTTTACGCTCTTCGATTTCGAGTGGCTGATAGATTGGCACAACAGGTGAATACGGTGGCGGTGCATTTGGTTCTTTCTGATCGCTCAAAAATGGCATATTCTCGCCGTATTGTTGTGGCGCTGATGGCATTGGATTATGGCCTGCTTGATAGCCTGACCGGAAGAGCTGACTTTGATTAGCTACGCCGCTTCCAACTTGAGCTAATCGTTTCGTAATAAGATTATCTGCTTCTCGTATCATTTCAGATACGCTTCTTTCCCAAACAACTGACGCGATACTATTTGCGATTCTTGCTCTATCGTCGCTATCTTGATACGATTCTTTGACTAGATCACAGGTGCACCCTCCACAAGCACAAACAAGGCCATGTATAATGGCTGAAAGTGGAAGCGCTATCACTGATATTGTACCAAATACACAAATGTTGGTGTTACTATACTTTGCGAAATCTGCAGCCTCCTTATATGATTGCGCATATGGGTAATCTAAAGTTTTCTTAGGTATTTCACCAATATTAATGGAGCCAGTATACGCAATTGTAACTTCGTATCCGGTTGTATTATAGAGAACCTCACCATTTCCCAATACTCGGTCTACTTCTTTCACATCTTTCCAAGTAATAGTTATGTCTTTATTTTGAGGGATATACAGGCCAAAGGGATTACCACGCATAACAGGGAAACCCATAGCAGCATTTAGCGCATTTGGATCTCCTTGCTCTGTTGCAAAATTACGCCATCTTGCTTTTTCATCTCCTGCATCTAACACTAAACCTAATTCAGCTGCAGCACCGACATGACCATGCTCGGCTGCCTGCCGCAAAAGTTCTAATCCTTTTGTAGTATTTTTTTGTAGACCTACGCCCCAATAATTACACCAGCCTAATAAATATAGGCCGGTAGTATTATGATATTGATTATTGGCAGAATTAATATACTGTAACGAGGTTTCCAAGTTTTTTTCAACGCCAAATCCATCGCGATATAAAACTCCCATAAAAGCAACTGCCTCGGCATTGTTATTATTTGCCGCCTGCAATGTGGTTTCGAAACAAATTCTTTTTTGCTCTTCTTTTTCTGGATCTGCTTTCTTGAATGATCGGTTCTCTAAATTAAAATAATGGATTAGCTTTCTGTGTGCCAACCAATCGCCCTTGAGAACTGCTGCTAAAGTATTCTCGAAATCCTTTCTAGACCACATATCAATATCTCCTCTTGGGAATGAAATAAGTGGTTGGGATTATACTCTTATCGGGGGTTACTGTAAAGATCAAGGTTGCTGCAATGCCACACAAAATCAATAATATTGTGGAAAACAGGATCTATCTTTTGATAACACAGACTTGCCAAGCTTTATGCACCATTTCATACTGACCTTCAAAACAAGCTAACCATGCATCAATTGCAGCTTTGGGATTAAGCTTAGAATTTTTATAAAGTTTTAACTTATAATCATCAAAAACTAGCACACCACCGGATTTTAACAACCGAAAAGAAAGTATAGCATCCTCTAACACATCACATGCATCATGCGAGCCATCAATATAAATAAAATCAAAAAGGTCTGGAGAAGTGAGCTCGGATTCTTTTCTGAGAGCTTCTTGTGAGGATTGAATAAAAACAGAAACTTTATCGACATATTTTTTTATGTTGTGATAAAAACGTTTTTTAATTGTATCCATATTCCAGTCAAGTCGACCAAAGAGATCAATACAAAATATTTTTGAGGATGCATGTGTCAGAATATTTTCTAACAACCATCTTGTTGATCTTCCCTCAAAACAGCCGATTTCTAAAAATCGTAATGCGGGTTTATCTTTGAAATTATTTAACCATTTATTCCAATTTTCAATATGATATGAAAACCAATCGACCGTGTAAACAGGATCACTGCTTTTTTGTATAGACTGCACTGCATCAGTAATTTCACGATAGCGTTTTGCAAATAATTCATACCAAAATTTTTGGGTTGAATTAAGGAGTTGATCATCGATTATATGTTCTCCAATCCATGTCATCCCTTTATCTTCCTCTCTCTCGAAGCTAAGAAAATAAGAAGCGACTTGAATATCTTTTAAAATTTGTGTTTTTACTTCTTTCTCATCGTGCACACACAAGAAAGGATCGCTCAGAAGCTCTCTATTAAAGCGAAAAATGTTAGTCATATGTGTTATTGCGAAAACTATGACTAGCGCAAGATTTTTGTCAGGATTTTGCGTAGCATTCTTTGTAGCGATTAACATTTCTTTGAGACCGCCTGTGGTGCGATCAATAGCAATTAGATTCTCGTAATATGTTTTAAAAATCAAGTCTCGTATATTTTTATTTCTTTTATTGGCAACAATCATGACGTCATTGTTCAAATGCGGTTGTGGCTCTATATCTGAGCCTATTAATTTTATTAGAACATCTTCATGATGAAGATTCACAAAGTTGAATGCGAATAAATTTAATTCTTCAAAAATCTTTGGTGATGGAACATCTAAGATACTGATATCATTGCAATCAATATAACATGTAACAGCATTTTTATAATTTTCAGGGAATTCTTTGCATAGCAAATATAATCGGAATAAATCTGATGCCAAACAATAGAAATATTTACTATTTTGGTCGCCTTGACTAATAAAGAAGTTAACATACTCAATGGATATTTTTGAAATTTCATCTTTAGGATGAATGTCGCGATAATCTTTTAAAACTACCCCATGACGATGCAATGTTCTTTTAATACGATTCTCTATTTTTCCTACATCAGCCCAAAAATATAGTTGATAAAACTGTTTATAGGGCGACTTTTTGATTTTTTTTGCGAGTTGTACGAAATTATTAACTGCATCCTCTGGAATAGAACCATCACCAGAAAACCAAATGCCATTGATTATGATTTGTTTGTAAGGTTGGAAAATTTTCTTAATGCTTAGAATAGTGATCATAAGCAATACAAAAAAAATCAAATGTAACATAGCGTTGTCGTTACTCATTTGTAGAGAAAATCTTACTTAAGTTTTAGAATTAAGCTTCGCTTTTGCTCCGTCTTGCACTTGCTTCCTTCCATATCCTGCAGCCTTTTCAAACTGTCCTGCAGAAGCGCCAACCGCACCACCTGTCGCAGCAGCACCAGCTTCGGCACCCGATTTAACGCCAGCCAATCCTTCAGCTTCACCATAACTAATCGGCTGACCTCCAATCCAAGTCAGTGTGCGTTCTGGAATCATGTAAATCAGCGCAAAACACTTATTCAGCGACGTAATAACCAGCGACGTATAGACCACGATAAACATGACAATTTCTACTGGGCCTGTTGTACCTTGACCGTTCTCAACAGATGCCATCACTTCTTTGAAACCATCATTAATTAATCCAACAACAGCAGAAGCCATCAACATGCCTGCCATCATACCAAAGACCATTAATGTGGGACGCAAGAATACATTCAGCGTGATCATCACAGAAGGCTCTGCTCTGCCTAATAACTCACTTTGACCCGGAGAAAGAATACCAATTGCAACAAATGGCATCGCAACCATCGCTTCAATTGTTGCTGTGATCCAACCAATCGCGCCCATCATAAAAACAATGTATGGAATGAATGGACAATACACCGCTAACATCGACCCGAACGAGATACAGAAAGCAAAGAAAACAAACAATACAGGAGTTAAAAGATTAAATGCTTGCGAAAGACCCGCATACTCCGGGCTCATTGTTACACCCGTACCCAAGGCCATAGGATCAATGGCTCCTACTGCAATTAACACAGTCGTCAAAGTAAGCCAAATTGGATATCCCACTTCAGCTGTAATAACCAAAGACTCCCCGAAAGCTTGTAGTGATGACAAAGGATTCGATCCACCACCACTTATCGTACTCATTAAACTAGATTCAATCGCATTACCTGCTTCATTAAAACCATCAGTCACCGCACTAAACTGCGATGGCAGAGCAGAACCCGAATTAGATGAACTCGCAATCGCATTCATCAAATCATTCGCAGCAGTCATATTATTTCGATAATTCCTCATCACACTATTACCTTGATCCCACTGATTCACTATGAAAGTCGGCATGGAATTTGAGGTGATACTGCTATTTTGTTGAGAAATTTTATAATAATAAGAGCCAGCTAAAATCCACCCTGCCGCTTGAGCATCCACTTGCCACCCTTGCAAATTAACAGGTTGTGCCTGCAACCAAGTCATAACTGCTTGACTGATCGTTTGCGCATAAAGATTCACTGCGATAGGAATAAAATTATATTGGCTACCAAATGCTGTTTGTATTTCAAAGGGGAAAAATATATTTTGAACTGCGGGTGTACTCGCATTCGTATAATCTGTTGTTCCAGAATTATTTCCATTCATCGTTGGAAAAAGATTTGCAGCTCGAGGCTGGCACTTTGATGGGAGAGGCGCAGATGTTTGACCCCATACGAATGGAGCATCATAGACACAACATCCATTGTTAGGAATCGGCGGATTTTGTGCCTGGCAATACGCTAACATGAATGGAGCGGGTTGCGACGGCTGCGGATTTGTATTTAGGAAAAAATGTAAGTATGCGTTATCAGTCTTCTCAAACACCCCAGCTATACCTTGAGATCCTCTTAAAGTAGTCAATATAGTATTCAACGCTTGGACTTGAGCTTGGCATGCTACACAAGCAAGACCGCCAGCATTAGCACCACTACACGCAGCATTCGGATCACAATATTGAAAATTACCACAATTTCCACCGGGCCCTAGATTTTTATCCATCACACTAGATGGGCCTCGATAATTACAACCTCCACCACTCTGTTTTGATGGATCACCACAATAATAATAAGCATTAGAACCATTATATTGGATAGGATCCGTTTCCTCCGCGCTCGCCTCGCATACTAATCCTTGAAATAAACTTTTCATACTAGCGCTAACTTGCATGGTATTGATGCCAACGTTTGCATAAGGCGAACCCATCACGCTGACATACTGAAGCACAGTCGTCCAAAGTGTATCTGCAGCACCTACACCTTGCAGAATGACCCACATCATCACAACTTGTAGAGCAGAATAACCTGATGCGGTTGGGAATAGCGCCGCAATTCCCATGACTGTTCGCAACGGCACCCACAATGAACTCCATTGCTTGCCAAGAAATTCACCTTCATGCGCCGTCTTCAACAAACCGACAACTGTCGTATGCACAACTAGCAATGCACCTAACACTAATACAGTTGTATTAATCGTTTTAAACATGAAGCCTAATAAGAGTGAGCCTTGGCCTTGTAAAACGCCACCAACCATTCCGAAAATTTGGCCTAAGACGACAACAGATTGGTCATTTGAGGCAATTTGAAATAAATTCATGGCTTGGCATCCCGATCAGGATTGACCTGTCCACGCCACCATTCGTCAAACGTGCAACCCAACTTACGATTCACAATTTGAAAATACCAAAAATGATATCGAAAGGCTTGCGATAGCAATAATGCACCTGCTGCAATTGCTAATAAAAAACCAGCAAATGTTTTATAACCAAAAAGAAGATAAAAACTAGCACCAATCGCAAGTGATCCAATCAATAAAAATACCAAAGAAAAAATTAAATAACGCTGCACTATTTCGCCCAGATCCGCCTCATCTATATTCATACGCTTCATAGCTTCATCGAAGGTTTCTATACGAGTGGAAGTAGGTGTTTCTAATAAGGACTTGAGAACATCACGAATCGTTCGGGTTGAGTCTCTGAGCTGATTATAACCCAGCCAGCCGACTGGATTAAAAAAGGTCTTAAAGTTAACTTTGAAAATATCTTTAACAGCCATCGAGATTAGCTCTCCAGAGTCATTTAACATTAGCACTGAGGAAAAAAAAATACAACCCATTACATAACAAGCCTCCTGTCAACTTAACTTGACAAAATATAAAGTGTCGACTATAGTTGACAATAATGTCAGGTTAACTGGACAAATAAGATATATGCTTACAGATCAATCACTTATAGATATCCTAACCGATTGGAGCTTTTGGGATAAACCACCCATTACTGGTTCAGATAGGCAAATATCGTTACCTAAGAATCTGCATCCTGATCTGGCGCTCATCATCCAAGGTGTGCGCCGATGCGGCAAATCAACGTTATTATCTCAATTGCCAAAACATTATCATCTTCCATTAGCACAGAGTTATTTCTGCAACTTTGAAGATCCTCGATTGATGAACGATCTGGATCATACATTGTTAAGCCGCATTGTAACCCTAGCAAGAAAAAAAATTCCCGCAGGAAAACCCTGTTATTTCTTTTTTGACGAAATTCAAAATGTTAAAGAATGGGAAAAATGGATACACACTCAGCTCGAACGTCCAAAACGAAACTATTTTATTTTGACCAGGTCCAACTCTTGTCTTCTCAGCGGTGAATTCGCGACAGCCTTGACTGGACGGCATATTACACTCGAACTCTATCCATTTTCATTCAGTGAATATAAAACGTTATTTCCAAATAAGACACTA
>CAJCIZ010000064.1 GCA_903970525.1 Myxococcales bacterium
CCAATTACATTGCGTATAGACATGGAGATACTCTCCTTATTTTCATCTCTTCACCTTATTCAAGTTTAACACGAATAGACAAGTAGTTGCTTTGCTGTGGTATATTTCAACATGACACTGCAAAATTACCTGTCTATTCAATGTATTATAAGAATAGATTAACTAACGTGCACGTAGTTTCCATCACTTTTATAGTCAGAGTGCGCACCTTTTATGGACGTTTCCACTGTAAAGTGAAATGCGCCAGTTGAAGGGAAATATTGGTTAGTGTATGAGACTGCAGCACCTCTAGAAACAGTATTGTCATTAATGAGGACAATATCTGATTTGCGAATAAAGCGGCCGTCATTTAGTGTGAGTTTGTACTCAATGACATAGTTTTGTCCATGCCCCGTTTTATTCTGAATAATGTATGCGTGCGAGCCATTGATACGAATATTTTCAGCTTTTTTACCAAACACCGAACTTGCTTGTGCAAAGGCTTGTGCACTGCCATTTTGACCGAGCAGTGAAGGACTATTTTTCTCAATAAAACCTCCTTGTATGCCGGGCGACATTTCAACTTTGGATGAAAGTAATGTTACTCCTGGTCCGTAAGCATAAGCATTGAATGAAAAAAAGCAGATCGTTAAATAGTGAAATAGATTAAATATAGTTTTCATAAAGTATATTCCTTTTAAAATAAATGAAATTAAAGACTTGCCAGAATGGCTAGCTAAATAATTGGAAATAAATTTGTTAAGATGATGTGGGCTAAGTTGGATTATGAGCATTGGGTCAAGAGATAATGCAGCATACGCGAGCTAAGCATTATTCGGGTATAATACTTGAGTGGAAGGGAGAGAGATTTTAATCCGAATGTTTTTGAGAAGTCAAGCTAATTATGATTAATATCAAAGCGATATGCATTGGAATTGATACAACGACAGCAAATGCAATGCATGAGAGTATGGCGAGTGCTGTAAAAGAGTTATCCCCATTTGTAGTCAGCTCGATTGATCAATGGCAATATGATATGACATCCAATATCAATCTTGCATTTCTAAAAATCAACACGGCATTGCATCTTCAGCAGTTGCAGCATTTTAAAGCGGCATGGGAAGGTGTTGCGTTAATTGCATATCTTGATGATGATAGCGTACTGCCAAGCGATGCGTTAATCAGTGAATGTCATGGGGTAGTGGATAAAAACGATATTCTATCTCATAAATTATTTGCTATAGCGCAAGTTGCGTTACAAATAAAAATGAGAGAAATAAAAAGCGAACTTTGCTTTCAAATTGTTAAACACCTTGCTGAACTAACACGGCTACAAGAAGCAACCGCTAGTATTTTAAAGCGCTTTTGTGAGTTGTTTCGTTGGCAGGCAGGTGAAATTTGGGCGGTCGATGAGCTGCATAATCATCTCACTTTTATTGTTGGATACTCAAAATTACCTGGCTATTCTCCCGTGGAAGCGTTGAATGTTAAACATCATTTTCAGCGACATCAAGGGTTACCTGGCTTTTTTTATGGGTTAAATAAAGTGGCCGTTGTTAAAAACTGGCAAGCGCATCTTGACGATGATTATCTTGGTGTTTTAAAAATAAATGATTTTGTTTGCTGTATTGGTATACCGATTACTTTTCATCAGCAGCTTTTAGGTGTGATGGTTTTTTGGTCTGTTCGTTCTGTTGAATTAGATGAAGAGATGGTTATTTTGTGTAATGATTTATCTGAAAAATTTGGAGAGTTTATTAAGAAAAAGCGTTTGCAAGGTGATTTGCTTTTTCTTGCTGAGCATGATTCGTTAACGCATCTTGCTAATCGATCAGTCATCGCTAATAATTTTGTAGAGGCGATAAAACAGGCCGAAAGAGAACATAATTTGGTTGCATTATTGTATCTCGATATTGATTTTTTTAAAGAATATAACGATGCTTATGGTCATATGGCGGGTGATGTGTTTTTAAAGAATATAGCCGACTGTATGCGTATATGTGTGCGAGATACTGATACAGTAGCTAGGATTGGTGGTGATGAATTTGCAATTTTATTGCCAGCGATGGCGACTATTTCACAGATTGAACTAATCGCAAAAAAAATATTACAAGCACTTTCTCATTTGGATATGACGTTACTGCATCACTGTGTTTTTTCTGTAAGCATTGGTATCGGTGTTTATCCTCATCATGGCGATCGTTTTGAGAAGTTGTTGTTGTGCGCTGATAAGGCACTGTATGAAATTAAAAAAAATGGGAAAAATGGTTATAAAATTTTTCCTTATGATGTCAGTGTGGTGGATGAGGATAGGCGTTCGATTCTTGGTGCGCTTAAAAAAGCGACTCTATCGGGTGGTTTTCGATTAGATTATCAACCAATAATTGATATTGAAACTAATGATATTATAGGCGCTGAGAGTTTGCTTCGCTTACCAACAATATCTGCGAATATTGGTCCTGAGATATTTATACCAATTGCTGAAGAAGCGGGTTTAATTGAAAAAATTGGCGCATGGGTGTTAAAGCAGGCGTGTCAAGATGCAATGAACATTATGGCTAAAATTAATCGTCCCTTTAAATTGGTTGTCAATGTATCTGTGTATCAAGTAACAAGAGAGTTTCTATCACTTGTTACCAATGTGTTGGCAGAAACCAAATTACCACCTGCTTGTTTGACGCTTGAGCTGACTGAAAATAATCTGTTGGATTTATCAGATTATCGATTGGAGATTTTAAGTTCGTTTAGGGCGCTTGGTGTGCGATTGTCAATTGATGATTTTGGCGTGGGCTATTCATCATTTGTGTATTTAAATAAATTTGAAGTTGATACCATTAAAATTGATCGATCATTTACTGAGTCAATGATGCATCAGGCAAGTGCCAAAGCTATTGTTTCTGCAATTTTAGCAATTGCGCATACGCTTAATATTCAAGTGATTGCAGAAGGCGTAGAAAATGAGATGCAACTTGATTTTCTTAGGTTGCATCAATGTGAATTTTACCAGGGCCACTTTTTTTCAGCGGCACTCTCTCTTGAAAATCTTTTCTTGATGTTAACTCATAAATTTCCCTAATCCCCATCCCCAGGAAGAAGTTTGCGTTGTTGCAACTGTTGCTGCTGTTGCGGTTGTTGTCGTTGTTTTGGTGTTATCTGGTTTTTTTGCGGCTGCTTGTTGTATGGCGCTATAAATGAATCCTAGTTTTCCTTCATTTGCAGCTGGATAATCTTTTAGTGCACTCTCTAGTTCCGATAGCGGTCTATTTGATGCTAGGAATGCAAGTAATACGTTGCATGCTGCTATTTTTTGTTCTTTTGTATAGCCCGGCTCATAAAAAAAACTGGTCATATAGCTCGAGGTATAATTATAGACTCGTGTTGGCAACATATCTCGAAGAAGCGCATAGAAGCTGACTATGACAAAGAAAATTGCTCTATTCCATGCATCGTTGTTTTCTTTTAATGACATGCCACTTGCTGGGTTGTGTAATTTTGTTTCCATATTTGTTAATAGCTCCAAAAGCGAGGCTTTGCAACTCTGCGGATTTTTTATCATTTTTGTTACGCTGAGTTCCAGTTGTTCATATTCTCCATCTGTTATATTTTCTTCTTTTTCTTTCTTGTCGGTGTGATGGTTTGATTTGTTGCTTGCTAATAATAGTAAATCTTTTTTGTCTAAACAGCTTATGAAAAGTTGCCAGGTATTTTGGGGGATGCAGCCAAAAAGACGCTCTATGAGGCCTTCTGTATCTATCATGCCGGTATATAAGATGTTATAGAGGTAACGTGTTTCATCTGCGGTTAATGTCTCATTGAGTAGTGGTTTTTCTTCATCCAGTAATGCCTGAAATGAACCATCAGATGCGGCTGTATAAATGATACGATGATTTTTAAAATCAAAATCTTTGCTGAGTGCGGGCGAAAGAGGCCAGACGAGTCGGTGAGCATAGATGCTGCTTG
>CAJCIZ010000065.1 GCA_903970525.1 Myxococcales bacterium
AGAGATAAATGAAAAACTATATAAATGTGATAAATAAAATGTGTGAAATAAATTTAGTTTAGAGCCGCCATGTAAATAATGATTCATAACATTTTCCACAGATTGCCCCATGACTTTTTGCACAATCATGCCAGCTAACACATAATTGGTATTTGAATATTTCCATCCTTCTCCGGGCGGAAAATAATCTCTATGTTGACTGGCGATGGCTACAATTTCTGCGGGTGTAAATTCGGCGCGTGGTCTATTTTTGCGAATGCTGTTAAATGTGCCAGTTTGCGTATAATTAAAAATACCACTCGTATGATTCAATAACTGCTTAATGGTTACATTGTGCCAACGAGGATATTGCGGTAAATATTTTGTAATAGGATCATTAATACTCAGTCTGCCTTCCGCTTCAAGCTGCAAAATAAGCGTCGAAGTAAATGATTTCGTAATACTGCCTGCTTGAAATAAGGTGTCTCGATTGGTTCTCTCACCATTGGAATACGCAGTTTTTCCACTGGTAAGCGTGATTGGATGACTTTGATTGGGTAATAATATACTGAGCGTTGCCGAGGGTAATCCAGATCGTGCGCGCCAATTATCCAAGATTTGTTGGATTTGAGCTTGCTTCTGATAGCTAGCATTTGTATTTGCCCAGGTGTTAACAGAAAAAAGACATAAAAATACGAGAGCCAGTCTTGCGAATTTCATTGAAAAATTTTCCTAATTATCTTATCCATGGGCATTTTAGCACGGATGTCCTCATCCGCAAATCACTGGATGCACATCATCCTCAGCGCACCAGAGCTTCTAAAGTAAGAATTCGATCGAAATAGGCGCGGTTAGTTAATGATTCAGTTACACCTTCAGCGCTAATTAACACTTTATGTATGGTTTTTTTCTTTTCATTTGGAAAGTACTTTAATTTCTGTTCGAACTCTTGAATAATGCTAGTGTCGACAGCAGACTGTAAGTATTTAATTTCACAAATAGTGATAACATTGTCAGCCCGGTCAAACACTAAGTCGATTTGAAAGCCAGGATCATTGGTTTATTTTTACTCAAAAACTCAATTATCTTTTGATAATATTTAGATCCGCTCATGCTGCTGATAAAAATCCTCTGAAATTCATGGCTAAAATAACTTTCACTCTTGAAGCTGTTTTTACAAATACCCAGAAAAAATGAAGAATCTTTAGCGATGACTCGTAAATATTCTGGGATACCACCTATTGTTAAATAAGCATTCATGATTTCACGTGTCGAGCGATCTTTTAAAAACAATATAGTTTCAGCAATAGAAAATTCACGCAGATGAAATTCTGGCATCGAGCGATTATAGAGTGCTTTTGAGTGCAATACTTCGATTTATCTAGCCAACCGAATGAAAGTAATAAAAATACAACGAATCGTTCATCACGCTTAAATAATTTTAATGTTTCATTATTTGGTATGGACTCTAATGCTACAAACCCTATCAACAGTTTAGGCATGAGTATCCAAGACGATGTCAGCGGAAATCCATTTGTACAGCGCGTAGACGACAAAAAATTAACTATGAATCCCACGCGCAAATCCGCAGGTTTTAAGTAAGCGATTCTCATTAACTTGTTCGAAATCCAGTAAAACGGCGTTATCACCATTTTGTATGCCTAATACCTTAATGCGAGCTGGGAAAAAGCGCTGCTGCTTCGTATGACAATCTGTGCCATAGTAAGAGCCGTATTTTATGCCTTGTTCGTCTTTGGCAGCACGAGCGAGTTGTAAACTTTTATTTTGAAAAGCATCATAAGCGACTTGGTCATTACCAAAATTTTCTCTATTTAAGTTCCAATAGAGATAAGTATTATACGCGTTTGCAACAGGTTGTGCTTGTCCAGGGAATGTAACACCCGATGGCCACGCGATAACTTTTTCTTCTTCTTGAGCGACGCTTTCTTGTTTATGATCTTTCACCGGATGAACCGGAGGTAATAATCTCAAGTGTTTTGTAATAGAACTAGAACTTGGATGGGATATTGTCGAAGTAGTATTTGGATTAAGATCCAGTTTTTTTATCTTTGCAATCAACGCATCAAAATTAGTTAAAGGCGTGTTACTTGTTAAAATCCAATCTGTATTCGATTTTTCAAATCCATATTGTGCTAATAGCATGAGAGCATCTGAGTTGCTTATATTAATTATTAATTGACGATCATATAAGTCATCTTGGTTGATTGTTAGGATTTTTTCACTTTGATGAGAAATTTTCTTGCGTAACTCTAATAATAGAGTGTCTATTTGTTTATCTAATATCTCAATCTTTTTAGCGCGTTCAAGCAGTTTAAGAAAAAATTCATTTACCTTTTTAGGATCGCTAATATAAGTATAGCCAGATAAATAAAAATAAGAGCGAGTATAATCCAAATGCAAAGATATATTAAAATGATGTAGTGTGAGTTTTATCATATCAATGATTCTATTTGAGCGTGTGACGCCTTGTGCTTGAATCGCTTTCACTCTTATGCAGCTTGTTGCGCGGTTGTTTTGTACAAATGAGGTGATTTCTAACTTAGGCATAACTTCAGAAAAAATAGATGATAAGTCTTTTTGTATTTTTGTCATATTACGATGGGCTAGATAACTTTCACGTTTTGAATTGATATATCCCAGGCCAAAATATAAAGTGAACAACATAGATGTCATCGAATGAAAAGGAAGGTTATTGACACTTTCCGTTACCATATCAGTATTTCTTTCAGCAACAACTCCTATATAAACTAATAGGATGAGTGGAATGATGTAATTTAATTTATGTGTTTTTTTCTGGATATTCACATAAGGTTGAAGCTTCTTTTTGTTTTTGACTAAAGTTGTTTTGAATTTTTCTAATTGCTCATTGGGTAATAGACTTAACTGCTGCGCTGACTTTAAGAAAGATGTCTGTTGGCGATAGATGGGCCCAAGTGATTGCAGGAGGCTGTTAGAAATTCCTCGGAATGCAGTATAATTTCTTAAGGCGATTAAAAGAGACTGACAAGTGTTTAATGCGGCTCTTCTTTCTCTATAATACGTCGCAAAATTATCACTTAGAAATAATCTGTAGCAATGTTTATTAATATCCATAATTGCATTAGTAAAACTTTCCGTCATGCGGTGTGAGTCTGTTATAGTCAGACCCGTATTGAATGGTACGGAGGGGCTCATGCATTTACTGATTGTTTCGTATATATCACCTAAAATATTCAAGAATTCTAATGGGGCTTTTTTGTCATTGCCTTGCGTATGATAAAGTAGTCGATCATTTGCTTCCGATATGACAAATATGTCTTTGTCAGTTAAGGTTGAGGTGTCAACTACTGGTAGTAGCACTTTACTCATTTTAATGATGATCTGTCTAAATGAATCAATAGCGCTATCGTGACATTTTGTATTGAATTGATATCTATCAATATTAAGTTGACGTAATTGCGTAGTCGAGTGAATTTCTCTTTCACTATAAACGCCAAATTGCAAAATCAAAACACAGAATAATGCAAAACCATCTGAATACAGCTTTGCAACCTCAGTGTGAGACTGTTCTAATTCTAATAATAAACGATTGATGTCAGCTAATAACTGTTCTCTAGGTGCGGGCATTTTAATTCTCTGTGAGATTTTATTTATCATTTGCGTGGTGCGGCATTTTAATTCATTTGTAGGCAGGAAACAACTTAATTGTCAGATTTATGCTTAAAATAAAGCACATATAGTAAAGGGCACACTCATCTTACTTCTCGGCTGTTTTCACGTTTGAGACCTCACCTGCTTTTGTTTTATTATTTCTTAACACTTGAAATAAATTTTCATATACATTATTCGCGCTCCAGACGTACCAGCCTGAGACATCTTTCGCATCTTCAACCGCGCGAATTTCTTGTAATAAATATTTTTGTTTTTCTGCGTTTGACGTCTTTTTAACATAATGATAATTGGCTGCTTCTATGAAGGCGTGCACTTTAAATGGCGCATTGTTTTTGAATTGCCCTTCTAAAGCATTTAATGAATTATTAATGGTTTTATAAGGTTCTGCGGAATATTTCTGGTAAGGCCAAAAATGAGAAGGATAAACCATAGGATTCACACCATCCACGCTATCTGCAAACATTTTAATGTCTTGACCAATGTGCATAGAAGGGTAGTAACTCACTTCACCAAAGATATCAATTTCTAAGGGCACATGTTGTGCACCAATTTTTTCTTTATACCATTTAATGATTTCATAAACATCTTTGGCATGTTGTGGATTGGCAGGTTCTTTAGAGCTATAACGTATATAGTCTAGTTGTATGGCATCCGCGCCTGCTTTAATAGCATCATTGGCTAATTTTAACTTTTTTTCCCAATGCGCTTGTGAATGAATTTGTTCTGCATTACCACCATCTGAAAATACAATAATACGTGCAACATCTTTAATGCCAGCCGCTTTGACTTTGGCGATAGCGGGGGCGTAATGTGAACTATAATACTCATGATCGATAACGAATGTATTAATACCTGTTTCTTTGGCATTACGAATTAAGTAGTCTAATTTGCTCGGTTGTTCTAACATATATTGCGTCAAGTAAATGCCTTGATCCCAAGCGTGAGCAGATGTGATAGAGCTGAAAATAAGTAGCATGGGTAGAGCTGTCTTAAGTTTTATTTTCAACATAGTGACGTCCTTTCAGTTGTCTACTTACTTACATTTTAGCACAAATTCAGAATGTCGAGATGGATGATGGAGTTCTTAGATTGATTTAACTATAAAATCAGCGAGATACACTTATAAAAATTTTTGTAAAAAATTTAGGGTAAAAAATATTACCGTGACAATTTTCCATTAATTATTTATTAAACGAATTCTTTAACAATATATTGATTAAGAAACGCTGTTCTTATCAAGCTATAGTATTTGCGATATTTTTAAAATAATACAACCAGGCCTGTTAAAATTAATACCCAAACACTTGAATTAGGATAAATGATAATCACAGGATGACTGAAAAGTATTTGCCGCATATCATCCAAAATAAATCATGTGTAAAATCACTCTTCTGTATAGAAGATGCTATAATCTAATGAGATGAGACGAGAGGGAGCTGAGCTCAAAAATGGCTAAAAAAAGAATATTAGTGATAGATGACGAAATCAATATTCTGAACAGTCTAAGACGAATTTTAGACGGAAAATATATTGTTGATACCGCTTTAGGTGCTGAGAAAGCGTCTAAACTATTTGTGAACTCGAATACTTGTTTCGATGTTATATTATGTGATTTTATGATGCCTAATATGAACGGAGAAGATTTTTATCATTTTATTTCAAAAACGTCTCCGCAACTTAAGAATAAAATAATTTTCATGACGGGCGGCAAGTATACGGATGACATGCAAAAATTCTTTGATGATACCTCTATGATGACGCTACCCAAACCCTTTAGTACAGAGGAACTTTTATTGACCATAGAAAAGGTTACAAGCCTTGATGACGATAAGCGTTCTCAACACGAGCAAATAAAAGATTGATTCATATACCTTTATGACTGAATTTTGGGTATATTAAAAACAAGGGATTTTATCTAGCTTACAATGATGGAGATAAGCATAATGGCTAAAAAGAAGCTCAAATCTAGTGAACTTCAGTTAATAGCAAAATCACCCACAGGCATTCAGGGTGTTGATGATATTACTAACGGAGGTCTACCTAAAAGTAGACCGACTCTAGTCTGTGGTAATGCTGGCTGCGGTAAATCATTATTTGCTGCTGAATTTTTGTATCGAGGTGCTACCGAATATAATGAGCCTGGGCTTTTGGTATCATTTGAAGAATCAGAAAATGAAATTATCGCAAATGTTGCTTCTTTAGGATTTGATTTCAAAAAACTCATTGCTCAGAAGAAACTTTCAATTAATTATATCCATATTGATCGCAATGAATTTAATGAAATCGGCGAATTTAATTTAGACGGACTATTCATTCAACTTGAGCATACGGTGAAAAGTCTGAATATAAAACGCATAGTCATTGATACCTTAGAAGTCTTGTTTAGTAATTTTACTAATCAAGGCATTTTACGGACAGAAGTACAGCGTCTTTTTCATTGGATAAAAGAAAAAAAACTGACTGCTATTATCACAGCGGAAATTGGCAGCAATTTATTAAGTCGATATGGTCTAGAAGAATATGTTGCGGATTGTGTTATTTTACTGGACAATCGCCTAGAACAACAGTTATCAACTCGACGTATTCGTATTATTAAATATCGCGGGTCAAGTCATAGTACCAATGAATATCCTTTCTTAATTAGTAAAAATGGTATTCTAGTGTTACCTATTTCTTCTTTACATCTTGATTATCTTGCTTCGAATCAACGACTTTCAACTGGTGTTAAACGTTTGGATACTATGTTGGACGGAAAAGGCTATTATCGAGGGAGTAGCATACTGTTTTCAGGCGTTGCGGGTACAGGGAAATCGAGTTTTTGCGCTGCTTTCGCCAATTCAGTGTGTCAAAATGGCCAGCGGTGCTTATATTTCGCTTTTGAAGAATCAGTGAGTCAAATTACACGTAATATGAAATCTATCGGCCTTGATTTAGCATCTTGGATTAAAAAAAATCTTCTTCATATTCATTCAGAGCAACCTTATTCACACAGTTTAGAAGGTCACTTAGTCCTCATGTATGATTTAATCGAGCGATTCAAGCCGCATGCAGTTATTATTGATCCAATAAGTAATTTAAAAGAAATTGGCAATGCAAGAGAAGTCAAAGCACTTTTTGCCCGTTTAATTGATTATCTGAAAATGAAACAAATCACTATTATGTCAATCAGTTTGCAGACTGATGGTATCTACCAGCAACAGGCAAGAGATAACGTTTCTTCACTCATGGATACCTGGATTTTATTACAAAACCTGGAAAACAATGGCGAACAAAATCGTGGGCTTATTATCCTTAAATCACGGGGAATGAAACACTCTAATCAAGTGCGTGAAATTATTATTGGCAAAAATGGGATTGATTTAGTCGATGTGCATATTGGTTCAGGACATGTATTATCAGGCACAGCCCGAATAGCACAAGAAGCAGAAGAGCGTGCCAATAAACTCATTTTAGATGCTGAAATGATGCATAATAAACAAATAAAATTAAATAGACTGGCAAATCTCGAATCTCAAATCATCGCTTTACAGTCTGAATTAAAAAGCGCAAACGAAGATATCAAACTCGCGACAATTCAACATAGTTTATCGAATAAAACGAGCGATGAAACCTCATCAGAAATTTCTACTTTACGTATGGCAGATGTTTTACATTCAAGAAAACAGATCAAAACTAAGAGGCCAAAGTAATGCAAAAAAAAGCAAAATGGGTGCTTATTTTGTATATTGCAGGCCAAACGCCTCGGTGTATTAAGGCAATGGACAACCTTAAAGTAATCTGTAAAGATAATTTTAAAGGGCAGTACCAGGTTAAAATTGTTGATTTATTAAAGCATCCTCACTTAGCACAAGACCATCAAATAGTTGCGATTCCTACCGTTATTAGACAACTTCCCAAGCCAATCAAAAAAGCGATTGGCGATCTTTCCGATAAAGAGCGTGTTATTGTTGGGCTTGAAATGCGTAAATAAAACTAAGTTTTAACGCAATTGGAGAGTAGCATGGATTTTATGAATGATTTAAAAACATCTACTCACCCTGTTCATCGCGAACTCGAACAGCTCGTGTTATTCAAAAAAATAATGACGCATGAGATTACTCTAGAAGAATATAAACAATTAATTTGCTATTTTTATGGATTCATCTATCCCTGTGAGCAAAAAATTCTATCCCAACATCAAGAGTTGTTGTTAGGCAGAGAGAAAACCCCTTTACTTTATTCTGATTTAGTTGCGTTAAAATGCAAAATAGAAAAAATTACTTTATTTAGTCCGCCCTCAACAACTTTCAACACAACGGCAGATATTTTTGGTTATTTATATGTGATGGAAGGCGCAACACTGGGCGGCCAAGTGATGTTGAAGTCATTGATGAAAAATCCTCAGTTACCCCCTGACCTCGCCACGCACTATTTTAATACTTATGGGAAGCAAACAAATGAGAAGTGGCATGTATTCACGCAGCTACTCAAGAATAAAATGAGTCATCAACACGAACAGCAGACCGCCATTCTGAGTGCAATGCGTACGTTTACGTCTTTACATCAATGGTTGCAAATGTCCATAGGGGAATAAAGACTATGAAACCAGGGAATAAAAATAGAAAGCATGAACAAATACTTTGCGATGAACTTAGTTTATCAGCATTTACCCATCTGCAATCTTATGGTGTTTTATTAGTGCTAGATCGTCGAAGTCTTAGGATTATTCAGTACAGCGAAAATGTAGAAAGTCAGTTAAAAACACCAGCCTCTCGATTTAGAGACAAGCTCATTACAGATTTTCTTACATTTCGGCATCCGAATGGTGATGTGCGAACTTGGTTAATGCAGTCAGATAAACGATATGCTGAGTTTATATGGAATGAAGGCCATAACCCGCAACTTATCTTATCCTATGTTCATCAACAAAATGATATCATCATTTTAGAAATTGAGTTAATAGATAATAAAAATTTAAATGAGCAAGTTTTTTCACTGATTAATGATGTTGTCAATATCGATTTGGATGAGTCATCGCAAGATACTGCAATCATTGCAAAACTCATGTGTGACCATATACGACGTATTACAGGGTATGATCGCGTCGTATTATATCAATTTCAAGAAGATAATACGGGTATAGTGTTAGGTGAATCGATCAAAAAAGGGATGGATTCCTTTCTGGGATTTCACTTTCCTGATACGGATATACCTTATTATGTACGGGAAATGTATCTACAGCAACCTTTGCGCTATGTCCCTGATATAGACTATACTCCTATTGCTTTACTCTCTTCTCCGAATGCTAAAAAAACACACGTCGTCGATTTAAGTAACGTTATGTTAAGAGCAGTATCACCTATCCATGTGGAATATTTACATAATATGGGCGTGAGCTCTACGCTGTCCGTTGCGATTATTTACAATGATAAATTGTGGGGTTTAATTGCTTGTCATCATAACACAGCAAAAAATGTTTCATTATATTATCGTTTTGCTTTAATTCTGCTTGCAAAATTAATTATTCGAAAATTATTAAAGGTGGATACAAGAATACAGTATATTGCACAAAATTTAATTTCTAAAATGCTATTGAACATACAAAATATTATCAATAACGCAAAAAATTTATTTTTACTCTTTGAAAATATTAAAAATGATGTTACTACAATGCTTTCATCGGACGGAATTGCCTTTTTTTATGCGGATAAGTTGATAGGCGGCGGTTCTATACCCAATGAGAAACAAATTCGTGACCTCATCGATTGGCTAGTTGAACAACACCCTTCACAACCATTTATTACACATAATTTATTATTGGAATATCCTTTAAGCAAAGAGTATTACAAGCTTGCTTCAGGGTTGTTAGCACTTCCGCTGACACCCAATGAAAAAAATTATTTATTAGTTTTTAGAAAGGAAGTGATGATTGATATTGTATGGGGTGGTGATCCTAGCAACGTGCTAACTTTAAAAGGGGACAAATACTCACCAAGAAATTCATTTAAAATGTGGAAGGAGATAGTTAAAAATAAATCAAAAAGATGGAAGCCATATGAAATAGAGGCTGCTAAATCTTTGCAAATTCGTATCTTAAGTAAATCACTAGAATTTTTGTTTGATGAACGAGAAAAGCAGTACAAACATTTTGAAATAATGCAACAGATGCGGGTGAAGCTTGAGCGCGAAGTGAGTATAAGAACCGAGGAATTAAATATATCAAATGAGAGACTCAGGGAAGCGGTAAAGCAGTTACACATGATTAAAGATAGTTTCATAAAAAAAGAAAAAATGGCAATCATAGGCCAGCTTGCCGCGGGCATCGCCCACGAGATAAATAATCCATTAGCTTTTCTCATCAGCAATATAGAATACTTGCAAAAGCAAAATATAAACTCTGCCCCTATTAAAGATCTTGATACTATTTTATCGGAATCGAAAGTTGGCTTAATGCGCATAAAAAACATTGTCTCTAATCTTGTTGTTTTTTCCAATAGTGAGTCAGTGAATCATGAACTCGTTGATGTCAATTCAGCTCTGAAATCGGCAATTGAATTAACTCGAAATGAATGGAAATATAACGCAAAGATTATTGAAAACTTTTCAGAAATACCGAAAGTATTGGGATCACTGAATCAGCTAGAAATGGTATTTGTTAATTTTATTTTAAATGCAGCACAATCAATTTCAATCAATGGTGAAATTTCTATATCCACCTCAGTTTCTGGCTCATCAATCCTGATCTCGTTTGAAGATAATGGATGTGGTATCTCAGAAGCACACATTTCTAAGCTCTTCACGCCATTTTTTACTACCAAACCGAAGAATGATTCATTAGGGTTAGGTCTTGCTGTCAACTATGGAATCGTTGAATCCTTAGGGGGAAACATTACAGTAGAGAGCGAACCAGGGTGTGGATCTACTTTTACGGTATACTTGCCTATAGACAGTAAAAAGGCGCTATGAGCAAATTGTTACTGAACAAGATGACGGATAGTTAATGTTCGAGCTGATGGGTGTCGCTAAGGACTTGCTGCAAAACTGCCTGAAATCGATCTACATCAATCTCACCTGTCACGCGTAAATTAAGCAGCTGTCCCGTGCTATCAAAAAATAACACCATGGGTGGTGCGATCACATTAAAATGATGTGCTAAACTCATGCTATCTTTATCAACATTTGTTAAATCAACATGCAGATAGAGAAATTTTTTCAATAACGGTATGATAAGTTGATTGTGTAAAACATTTTTATCCATCGCAACACATGCGGTACACCACGCTGCGGAAAAATCCAGTAACACAGGACGATGACTGATTTTCGCTTCATTCAACGCTTGGTCTAGCTCAGTCATATTTTTTATATCTTTAGAGTGTGGCGTAGAAAGCAGAGAAGGGACGTCAGAAATGGATCTTTGAGTACTTTCAACTAAGCGATATAAATCAGAATTAATCAATAAGGCATTCAAGAATAACGCTATGCCATAAACAAATGCCATGATCGTGAGGGTTTTCCAGAATTTTTCAATCAAACTTTGTACATTTGTGTTATAAATACCCACATATATCGCGCTGAAAATAATTAATGCTGACCATAACATCATGCTAACTGTCGTGGAGAAAACTCGACTGGCAATCCATATCGAGACACCTAATAAAATCAGTCCAAAAAAAGCTTTAATTTGATTATTCCATTCTGAAGCTTTCTGTAAAATATTTTTACTACAAACACTGATAATTAATAATGGTATGCCCATTCCGAAACTCATGAAAAATAAGCCTACTGCACCCAGCACATAATCTCCTGTTTTAGTGATATAGCTTAATACACCGGCTAGGGGCGCGCTCACACAAGGGGAAATTATGAGAGTCGATAAACATCCCATGATCATGACGCCATAGTACGAACCGCCTTTTTGCAAATTACTCCACTTATTCACTTTTTGTAGCACACAGTTAGGCAGCTTTAATTCAAATGCATCGAGCATCGATAATGCAAGCAATAAAAATAGCAGACTGAAGAAAATAATTATCGATCGCGATTGCATATAGACCTGGAGGTAGACACCAAACGCTCCCGCTATTAGACCTAAGACACAGTAGGTTAACGACATAGAGAGAACATAGCTCAAGCACAATAAGAAAGTCTTTTCCTTTTTCACACCAATGGTTTGTCCGACAATAATGCTAGCCATAATAGGTACTAAAGGAAGTATGCACGGTGTAAATGATAACAGTAAACCAAACCCTAAAAATCCTATGATAATAAAAATCCAATTTTGTTTACATAACAACTTCTCTGCGCTACTGGAGTCATCTGTAGCAACGTTAGACTGAATCATCGTACCTTTGCTCTCTACTATTGCATGAGTAGGCATGCTCTCGCGAGGCTCATTTATTTTTTGTAGGATTGCCAATAAATCCTGTGAGTGATAGAGGGGAAACGAACACTGAAATCCATGACACACAAATGCTGCAGCTTGATTTGTCACGGGATAAGTCACCGTTGAATTCATTAATGGGCCTTCTTTTTTATCCCACCAATCAAGCCTAGTGTACAATATCGAATTTGCAAGCGCTGTCTCGAAAAGCATTTTTGCTTGAGGATCACCCTTAGCACCGACAATTGCAACATGAATGGGGTTTTTTGCTATTCTATACTCGGCCATGAGAGCAAGCGTAGGCGAATTGTTTGTGACAACGTCTGGCACCATGAGATATTTCAGCGCATTCATTTGCATTTTTTGCAGAAATCCCTCACCGGTGTAATGAAATAATAATGTCGTAAAACGGACTATATTTGCGTTTTCATTTGCATCTAGCTGGCTAGGCCCACTGGAATTTCCGCTGAGTGAGAGAGAGGTCAAATATCCAGGTTTCCCCTCACTATTTGGGAAATATTTATCGATGAATCGCGCAGCATCCACCGCACGATTCAAATAGCCATTCTCTGCAGTCACCTTATATAATGTCAGAAAGGCATTCCCCATGGTTAGCGTGTCATTTAAATAAATGGCGCTGTTGTCTATTTTCTCGTGACGAAAACCACCGCCAGGTATGCTTAAATGATCAATGATTGACTGGGTGGCTTTTTGTGCATTCTGTAATGCAGTGTGATCCATGCTCACCATATAATAATAAAGTAGACCATTGATCAAAACGCCATTTGCATAGGGAAAAATATGCTTATCTACAAGCGGAACACCCATCTTTCGGCGTTGTTGATTATCTGATTGATAATAGGCAGCCGTCTGTTCGGTAAGAGAGGTATAAGCGCTTTGGCCTGCGTAATAAGCACCTTCTGGGCTCAACAAAAAATTATTTGCGTAATTAACCAAATGCTTTGCTGCATCAAGATAGCTTGGATCGTGCCAATAACTATAGGCCAGCGAGAGGATCATTAATAGATCGCCTTGTCCTATGGTAGCTTTTTCATAATGCATCATGCCATTTTTCGTGCCGAGATACACTCCACCCCATACGGGATCTAATAGAGTCAGCTTTGTTTTTAAGCCAGTATTGATCCAAGCCTGTGCTAATTTTTCTTCTGGTAGTGATAGAGTTAATGCGTATTCAATCGTGCTAAGATCCACAGCTTGATTAGTATCATTGATATTTTCAAACATCGAAAACTGCTTTTTCTCTAATTGCTCACGTAGCGTATCTGGTAATAAAGTAATGACTGTAGTAGGCTCCTCTTCTTTTATGACAATAGGCTGGTAGTTTGGTGTAAGAGGCGTATTGTAACTTTCAGCAACAATTTTTAAATTTTTTGCCATGGCATCCGGATCAAAATAACCTACAAATATTTTAATAACACGATTGGTGGAATCTAAAATAATCATAGTGGGTTGCGCTGAAATATGATATTGCATTGCAATATTGAGTTCTGCGTTCAAATCGACAAGCACTGGGACAAAGTTGGCTTTTACCATTTGAATAACTGCCAGTGTATGCCAAGTTGTTTTATCCATTTCTTGACACCAATGACATGTCTTAGATTTACCATATAACAAGATATAGTGTTTATCACTTTTTGATTGTTCAAAGACACTATTGGAATAATCTAACCATTTGATGCTTTGCAAATTAGTTGTATTCTCAGCACTAGCAAATACGCTAGTGCTAAATAGCATTATCATAAGCAAACTGAATACGATGCTAATGCTACGCAAGCTCAACCCTCCTTGAAACAAGGCTTACCGATTTATTTGGGTGTCGCTACAACATATTCACCAATATTAGAACTACAATGATTTTCAGGTAAATGCGCCTCTGCCCACATAGCGTCAATATCTGCTACTGACATTGCTGAAGTGCTACAACAAGAATCAGAAAACTCAATTTCATCTTGATCAGAGGTACTGCCTGGCGTATACCCTTTCGCTAATATCCAATGTTGATTGACAGCTATAATAGTGGGTATGCCTTTTTTCAAATTGCCGATGATCATCGCTGAGCTAACATTAGCTCCAGAATCGACGCTAAATCCGTGACCACTGAGCCAGTCTGATAATTGTGTAATTGTCACACCTGTATCACTTGCACCCATTTCTAATGCGATGCGTAATTCAGTTTTTTGATTCATTTCATTTGGACTTAATTTTCCATAATATCGCATGAGCGTCATGATTGCAGCTGGACCACAAGTGTAATTAGTTGTCTGGTGATAACTTTTGCAATCTAAATGTACAGAATTTTTGTTCTTTGCTTGTGGGAGCGGGCAGGCGCCTTGAGAGAACGAAACATAGACTTCAGACTGTTTTGCAAGAGATGACGTCGAAAGAAATAACAGCGAAAAAATACAGAAAAAAATTATTGAAAATGCTTTCTTAACCATTTTGATTTTCACAGCTGCCTCCTTAAGATTTCACCTGACTAATCTATAACTAAAGTCACAAAGAAGGAAAAAGTAAAAAAACATTATACATAAGTATAGCATAGATTAAGGATAAAAAAAGCATTATAAAACAACATGTTATATCTATTTCCGGCTAGCGCCCCTAACATCTGCTACACTACTATCATAGAGAGTCAAAATGTCTATCTGTCGGTGAATAGTTGATGGAGGCAAGTATGCTAAAGAAAAAAATCTTAATCGTGGATGATGAATTAATGATTCTCTATTCCCTGCGGCGCATGTTGGAAGATCTCTATGATGTTACAATTGCATCAAATGGCAAAGAAGCTATCGATATCATAAATAAAGGCGATATTCAGTTTGATTTAATCATCAGTGATGTCAGTATGCCAGAGATCAATGGTGTGGATCTTTTTCTCTACATCGAACAACATCATCCTGGGCTTGAAAAGAAAATTATTTTTATGACAGGCGGTCCTCTCAGTGTTTATTTAGATGATTTCTTCGTCAATAAAAAAAATATGTGTTTGGCAAAACCATTCGAATATGACCAATTACGACAAACTATCAAAGAAGTTATCGAATCCAATAGCTGATACACAAGGAGTGAGCTATGCCAATCCTGGTGAAGAAAAAAATAAATAAGCACGCTAAACAAGCGCACAAATTTAAATATGTATTGCGTTTATATATCGTTGGCGAAACCCCAAATAGCATTACTGCATTAAATAATTTGAAAAAAATATGCAAAGAGTACTTAGATCATCAATACATCATTGAAACAATTGATTTACTGAAATTCCCAAATTTAGCCAAACATGATCAAATCTTAGCGGTGCCTACCTTAATTAAAGAACTGCCTAAACCCATCCGTAAAATCATAGGTGACTTGTCGAATACAGAACAAGTCTTGGTGGGATTGGATTTGAAAAATATCAAATGCAAAGCTTAATAGCATTAATGGCGGATATTATTCATGAATAAAAAAGAAAAAAAACAAGCAAGCCAAAAATCTGAGGCTGAAGAAATTAAATTCTTAAAAAGCAGAGTGGAGGAATTAGAACATTTAGTAAAATCTATTCAAAGTGGCGAAATCGATGCAATTATCATTAAAAATGAAAAAGGCGAGACATCCATTAGGACAATCGAAGATGAAGATCAACCCTATCGAATGTTAGTTGAAAATATGTCAGAGGGGGCTTGCACGCTATCAGAGAAGGGGATTGTTCTTCACTGTAATAAGCATTTTGCGGGTCTGCTAAAAATGAATACTAAAAATCTGATCGGTACCTTATTATTTGAATATATTCCAACTGAACAACACGAGCGTTTTAAAAAATTCCTGGCGCTCAGCAAGCTTAAAGATTCAAATGAAAAAATAACACTAGTCTCCTCTGATAGTACAGAGAAGATTCTTTTAATATCATCTCACAGACTGCAATTTGGCAATGTCGAAGGTATATCCATTGTTGTAACCGATATCACTGAGTTGGAGATCGAAAAAGCCAAAATTGATAAAATACAAGTTGAGTTAAATAAAAATGAAGTTTTATTTAGTCAGTTAGCAGATAGTATAAAAGAAGTATTTTGGCGAACATCAGAGAGCATGGATCAAATCATTTATGTCAGTCCTGCCTATGAAAAGTTATGGGGCCGTCCGGTTGAAGAAATCTATAAAAATCCTTATGCGTGGCTTGACTCTATTCTTCCAGAAGATCGCCCTCATGTGATAGAAAGATTCCGAGCGCTCAGCAATAAAGAAATCTCTGAAGCGCGATTTGAATATAGAATTAAACGACCGGATTCCACTATCCTCGACCTTTTAGTCCGCGCATCACTGGTGAAATCTGGTCACAAAACTGAGATGATAGGTATAGTATCGGATATCACAGAGCTTAAAAAAACTGAAAAATACTTATCAGTTCAATGCTTAATTTCAAAGATATTAGTTGAATCCGAAAGTGCCGCCGAGAGTATGAAAGTTTTGCTATGCACCGTGTGTGAGAATCTTGATTGGGATATTGGAGAAATCTGGTTAACTTCTCCTGAACATAAAACGATAGAAAATATTGCGACATGGACAAGGGATGATGAATTTTTTTCTGAATTTATTACGTTCAAAATGTCTTTTGAAGATTATATTGCTTATAAAATCTTTGTGAAAGCGAAACATACAACTTATTGGGTTAGCGACATTGCATCACATTCATACTTTTTACGCCAAAAAATTGCGAATAAATTAGGCATTGTTAGCGCATTGGCGGCGCCAGTTGTTTACAATAAAAAAGCTATTGGTCTGGTAGAATTTTTCAGTCGAAAAAAACATATTGAGAATCCTGGTATCACGAAGATGTTTGAAGCTGTCAGCAGCCAAATTGGTGCTTGCTTAATGCAAATGTTAACTTTAGAACGATTGAATCATTCCCTTAAAGAAAAAGAAGCGATGCTAAAAGAAATTTATCATCGCGTCAAAAATAATCTGCAAGTCGTATCAAGTCTCCTGAACCTTCAATCAGCCTCTATTATAGATATACCCACCAGAGAGATTTTTTTAAAAAGTGCCTCCCGAGTTAGAGCCATGTCTATCGTTCACGAGATGCTATACCAATCTGGAAATTTAGCTCAAATTGACATGGGGATGTACATTAAAAGATTACTCAGTCATCTCAGTGACATTCATCACATAGACAAACAAACAGTTAAAACATCTATCGACGCTGATCCTATTTTGTTAACTATCGAAGAAGCAATCCCTTGTGGTCTAATTATCAATGAAATCATTTCAAACGTATTTAAGCATGCGTTTTCACCAGATAAACCGGGTGAGCTAAATATATCTCTTAAACAGCACGGTAATGAAGTGATTCTAGAAATTCATGATAATGGCAAAGGATTCCCCCCTCATTTTGATATTGAACAATCTACTACGCTTGGCATGAAGTTAATCCATAGATTAGCAAAACAGTTAAATGGTGCTATCAGTTTGCATCAGAAAGACGGAACCAAGATTACGCTTATATTCTCACCTGTGCATTGAAGGAGAATAATATGGAAGTCGTAAAAGTGCTAGTGGTGGAAGACGAAGAAATAACTGCCTTAGACATTCAAAGCCGACTACAAGAACTAGGCTATGATGTTCCTGAGACAGTCAATTCAGGCGAGGAAGCCATTTCCCTAGCAAAAAAAATAAAACCAAACTTAGTTTTAATGGATATGCATCTAAAAGGGAAAATGGATGGCGCAATGGCAGCAAGCACGATCTCCGTCCAAGAGCATATTCCTGTGGTATTTCTCACCGCATTTAATGATGAAGAGACATTCAATCGTGCCAAACTGAGTAGTCCTTATGGGTATGTCACAAAACCGTTTGAAACGCGTGATTTACAAATTGCTATTGAATTAGCTTTATTTAAACGATCTGCGGAGCTAAAAATTGCCATCGCCGATCAACGCTACCGCTCTGTGATGGAAAACGCTCTCTGTGGTATTATTCTTCACGATCTCAATGGCATTGTCATTGACATCAATAAAGAGGGAGAAAAAATATTTGGCTGCCCCAAGGCACAAATTGTTGGGTCAAGTGTGATGAATTTTTTACCCAGTTCAGAGCAAGAATATGCCGCCACACTAATACAGAAATTAACGATTAAAAAAGCCATTGGTCCAAATCAGGCGCATATACAACAACCGAGTGGAAACATCTGTGATGTTGAATATACCGCGGTCTGTATTGAAAATGAGAATGATAGTTTTATATTTTCAATGTTGCTTGACACTACGGATCAAAACAAACTCCGCGCGCAGAATTTGTTATCGGCCAAACTTGCGACAGTTGGTACTTTAGCTGCTGGTATTATTCATGAAATTAATAATCCGCTAACTTATATTTTAACGAATCTCAACTTTATTAAAGACACTATGCAAGAATCAAGCTTTGATGATCTTTCGAAACCAACATTTTTTACAGAGCTAAAAAGTATAATCAACGATTCTGTTGAAGGCGCTGAACAAATTAATAAGATTGTGCAAGATATCAAAGGCTTCGCTCGCATTGACAAGGCTGAGGTCACAACAGTTGATTTGCCTAAGGTGCTGAATGCAGCAATTAATATTGTTTCTGCCCAATTTAAAAATCATGCCGTTGTTGAAAAAGATTTTTCAGCAGATATACCACTGGTATTGTTGCAAGGCAGTAAATTACAGCAGGTGTTTATGAATATCATTATCAATGCAGCGCAATCCATGGATAAAAATAATTTTGAAAAGAATATTATCCGGGTTAAGGCGTATGTTGCAGAAAATTATATCTGTGTTGAAATCGGTGATACGGGTGTTGGAATTCCGTCTGATATCCTAGAAAAAATCTTTGAGCCATTCTTCACGACCAAACCGGCTGGCATCGGGACGGGATTAGGATTGTCTATTTGCAGCGAAATTATTCATGAGATGGGTGGAGACATAGAAGTTAAGAGCGAAGTTAACAAAGGCACAACTTTTTCTATCTATTTACCCATCAATCTTATCACTGAAAATGCATCTGTATCAAACGAATCTCGCGTCATGACTGATAAAAATATTCTGATCATTGATGACGAACCTGCATTCTTATCGGCGATGGAATATGTTTTTGGGAAAAAGAATCATATTACACTGATTGATAGCGGAAGATCCGCGCATTCTTTACTTATAGAGAATCCAGACAAGTTTGATATTATTATCTGTGACTTCAATATGCCCGATGTCAATGGTGAGGATCTGTTTCTATATTTAAAAAGAGCCAATCCAAAACTGATTGAGCGAATGATTTTTGTCACCGGTTTCCCCGAGGAATTCAAACTAGAGAATCTTGGTCCTCATTTGATGAATCCCTGTTTAACTAAGCCTTTTACCAAAAAACAGTTAATAAAAGCCATTCATTCAATTTTAGATAGAAATCCTTCTGTAAAATAATATTTTCTCTATATTGAGGTCCGACCCTCCGCGACATTTCCAATGCCCTTCTTAAAAATTCCAAGGTCACAACGCTCCGCCCTGTTGCGAAAAAATTGAATGAATTAATGCTAAATGATATTGAAAGTGGTCAATTTGAATAATGGCGAACGTTTAGAAACTTATGCTATTAAAGGAGAAGCAGGGAGTAAAATATTCAGTTTAAATGGTGCTGCGGCACGAAAAGCAGAAGTAGGGGATAAAATTTTTATTATTTGTTATGCAATGATTGATGAGACTCAGCAATTAGAGCCCATTGTAATCGATCTAGAACATTAGGAGATACTCATGTTACTTTGCCTCGATATTGGCAATACACACATTTTAGGCGGTGTGTTTAATCAAGATAAGTTGTTGACGCGATTTCGATATGCAACGCATTTGATAGGCACTTCGGATCAGCTGGGTATTTTTTTGCTTAATTTCATGCAAGCTAAAAAAATAAGCCCTGATGAAATTTCAGCTACAGCAATCAGTTCTGTAGTACCCAGTTATGACTATACTATCAGACATACTATTTCATCTTATCTAAAATCTTCGATTTTCATTTTACAAGCGGGTGTAAAAACAGGCTTAAACATTAAATATAAAGATCCCAAAGAAGTAGGCGCTGATAAAATCGCCAACGCCATTGCGGAAGTCAGCGCTTTCCCTAATCGAAATATGATTATTATCGACATGGGTACAGCAACCACTGTCTGTGCGGTCTCCAGACATATAAAGAGAAAAGTTTCATTCATTTTATTTTAGTTGATAGTGTTATTGAAGTATGTTGTTGAGCAAAATTAGCTTGACTTTCTTTAACTTTCGATGAAAGCTCTGAAAAGTTTTCTTTTGCTGCACTAACATAATTGTTTAAATCAACTGAAGCTTTATCAAAATTAATTCCTAAGGCAGCGGCATTTGCTTGTATATACTTAGTGATTTCTGCATAAGCTTGGTTAATTGCTGTTAGTAGTGGCATTTTATTCCCATCGCGGCTTTGACGAGATTTCCCAGCCTCTAATTCTGCAATAACTTCTCGTGCTGTCTGAATGCGCTCATTCTCAGGTCTATCCCTTATTATTTCACCCTGAATACCAACATAGTTATACATGCCATTTCCCGCTTTAAAACCTCCAAAAATATCTACATATGCGTAGCTATCAGTGCTATCAACTCGGAAGTCTAAAATTTTCCACTTATGTCTTGAATTATCCACTGTAACCCGGCCAAAATTAGTTGGATTAGTCGTTACATCATGTAACCGAAATATTCTTGATAGTATATCAGTACAAGTTATACCTGTTTTTGCCTCATTTTCGATATCGCGCTTCTCTTCAAATAATTTTTCAAATCTGGGTCTCAACAAATCAAACCTTTCAAAGATTTTGTTTTTCCCCAAGTCTTTTGTAAATGCAATGTCTTGTGTTGCTATAAAAAATCCGCCGCTTGATAGTGGATTAAGAAAGAAATGAACTTTAGGCCCAAATCCTGTGAGCTCTAATACTTTGTAAACAAAGAGTTCTTTTGGATCAACAGGTTTGGCACTACTAGCCGAATGAGTACTGCCGTGCTGGTGAGTCTTTATGTAATAATTAATCTCATGTTCTTTTGAATCGGCTTGATATTTGTATTTAATATTTATTTTTCTGCCCATCTGGTCACCAGTAGGCTTTGCAAAAAAACTGATGTCTTTTTCTGGATTACCAATAATTTTATTTTCTTTTTTAAACAAGTTTATGAAGTATTCTCTGGAAGCATTTTCTATGGGTTCAATTGCTGCATTCATGTGCTGCGGTAAAATAGCTGAAATTGAGTCGTATTCATCTCCTAAAATGGGATTGTTTCTAATGAACTTGCTCAATGATAAAACCGGCCCAATAATTTGATTAGCTAACAATTTTCTCTCCCGAAATTTTGAGCGGGGAATGTTAGCTAATTTTTTAATATCAGACCTAATATCATCCCATTGCTTCATTTCATTGGGTTGAGTGGTTGCAATTTTTGCCAATTGTTCTTTTAGTTCTTTAATTTTGTAAGATTGTTTTATAAGACAAGGAGACAACACATAAGGGTAAGCCTGTTGATTATATTCACACCATAAAATTAAGTCGGACAATTGGGTGATGCTAATTTCAGAGAGTTTTTGAATTTCTCGATAAGATTCTACTAAAGCATTAGCTTTAACGGGTAGGAGCATGGAAATGCCACTACTTGACTGATTTAAGATACCATCAGGATTCAAGCCTGTGGTTTCAATAATACTCTGCATTCCCTCAACTGCTAGCGTTTCTTCAAGTTGCTTTTGCTCAACAGGTGACAATTGATACTTGTCTGTGAGTGTCTTAATAATGTCATTAGGATATGGCATTTAAATTTCACCCTCGGGATCGAAAAACATTAACTCTTATGATTAATTGCTAAGGAAATACTACCATAGCTAACAGGCGAATTCAATATTTCATAGTATTCTTATTCTAAGTATAGATATTTCATGCTAGAGTAGGGCTTCTTTTGTATTATATAGGGATAGTTAAATGTCGGAAATTCTTATCTACACTGCTGCGGATGGGCATGTAGAGCTCGATGTCAGTCTTGCGGAGGAGACCGTCTGGCTATCTCTAAACCAAATGTCGGACTTATTTGGAAGAGACAAATCAGTGATCTCTCGCCATCTGTCTAATATATTTGAAATCAATGAGTTAGTGAAGGATTCAGTTGTTGCAAAATTTGCAACAACTGCCGCTGATGGTAAAGTTTATAAAGTGGATTACTACAGTCATGATACGTTTGGTTGTAAACATACTGATTAACTAGGTATTCCGCATGGGAACAGAAAAAACAATAAAGATTGAATCGATCAAACCATTATTCTTACCTATAGAAGAATCTGGTGCGATGGGTAAACAAGTTGTTCAATTTGACACAGATGATTACAACAAAGCTATTGGCGAAGCTTTAATTGATGCCAAAAATGACGCGGAAGCCATCTCTGCTTTCCTGAGTGAATTTCGCGATTCACCGCTAACATTGCAATCCTATGCAAAGGAAATTGAACGCTTATTACTATGGTGTATTCACGTTGCTAAAATAAATATCTCTAGCTTACGACGCAATCATTTAATCGAGTATCAGGAATTTGTTAAGAATCCGCAGCCAAAAAAAATATGGTGTGGGCCCAAAGTTTCACGGCGGTTGAAAGATGGGGCAATTAATCCTGCTTGGCGTTCTTTTAGTAAAGGTCTATCTCCCACAACATTAAATAAAACCATTACTATTCTTGATTCTTTCTTCAATTATCTTGTACAAACAAACTATTTAACAGGAAATCCACTTGCTGTTGACCGGCGGCGTAAAAAACGAAATTGTGGCCTATCAAAAATTATAGATCGTTATTTGGAATTGGATGAAATGCATGCAGTGTTAAACGCGCTAACGGAATACCCTATTAAAGATGAAGATAATCAGTTTCAAGTCATTCGTGCACGCTATATTATTTTATTACTGTTCTACACGGGGCTAAGAATCGCAGAGGCTGCGCAACATCATATGGGGAACTTTATTCAACGCGAAAGAAATTGGTTTTTGCGTATTATTGGTAAAGGAAAAAAACTGCGTGAAATTCCCGTTCCGGATGAATTATTAAAAACTCTTGCGGAATTTCGGTTAAAAGTCGATCTACCCTCCCCTCAACCACAGTTCAGAGAAAAAACACCCCTTATCCCCATGCGGAATTTAAAACAATCTATTAGCACGCGCCGTATAGACCAAATTTTAAAATGGGCGTTTAACCTGGGTGCAAATAAGCTTGAACTCACTCAACCCAGAAAAGCTTCCAAATTAAGATCTGCATCAGCTCACTGGTTACGTCACAGTTACGTCACATGCCTACTTGATTCTGGCGCACCCCTTAAAGTAGCTCAAGAAAACGCGGGACACACTGACATTGGCACCACTATGCATTATCGACATGTAGCACAATCAGATAGACATGAAGCGACGCGACAATTGTCATTGTCCACGTTTAAAACAAAACAGAAAATAAAAAATCCAGAAAAGAGCTGATCATGTCGAATCTTCATATATTAACACCCAATGAACAGCAAGCATTTGATTACCCGCCGATCTTGCCGGTGGAAACACGCGCAATTTGTTTTGCAATAGATAATGAATTAGAAAAAGAAATTAATCGACTGAGGACAGGCACAAATAAAGTCGGTTTTTTATTGCAATTTGCTGAATCTTCTAATACAGAATAAAAACGCTGTACGACATTTAACAAAATCAAATAGCCATTACAGAAACTTAGTAGATGAAATAACTAGAATCACTAAATCTCCTGTATTGTCTGACTCAGGCAAGATAAAAAAAATTGACGCATTACTCTCGGAACATGCAAAACAAAAAAACGTTACAGAACAACAAAAAATTGATCTATTTGAAAAATCATTAGATCGATTAGAAAAAAACAAGGATTATTTTGATATACTCGAAAAGTTATCTATTAAATTGCAACGCCGTATCACAGATATTGTTAAGCACTTATTTTTAATGAGTCCACATCAGACAAGAGCTTAATGTGCTCTATTAGCCATCTTAAGGACACTGACGGTCAAATTAAACAAAATGCGACTATTGGATTTCTTGAAGAGGAAGAACGTGAAGTTTTATTTGATGAAGAGAAAAAAATCAGAGCATCTCTATATAAAATACTGTTGTTTTTATATGTTTCCAATGCCATTAAATCTGGCGAGTTAAATTTGAAATATTCCTATCGATATAAAGCTATTCATGAATATCTTATTGACGAAGATACGTGGTTAAAAAATCGTGATCAAATACTTAAGTCTGCGCAGTTAGAAAATTTTTCCGACTACACAAAAATTATGGGGCAATTAAAACAGTGTTTAGAAGAAAAATATACGGTGGTTAATCAACGTTTTCTAGAGGGCAGAAATCCATATTTGTCGATAAATGAAAAAGGCCGCGTTCTTGTCAAAACACCCGCTCTTGAAGATAAAGATACAGAATATATTGCTGCGTTGCTTGAACAAGCAGGTTACATTCCTGTTTTCCAAATTCTCTCGGATATTGAAAATGCATTGCCACTGACTGAGTGCTTTACGCATCATAGTGTAAAGCATGTTAAACAAAGACCAGCTTTTGAGGCCTTTTTTGCTGGTATTATTGGTTTAGGTTGTAATATTGGCATTAGAAAGATGGCACAAATCTCTGTTGGGATCAAAGAAAATACTCTACTGAACACAGTGAACTGGTATCTAAGCTTAAAGAATTTACATTCAGCAAACCAACGAATAGTTGATTTAATTATCAAACTAACTCTCTCAACAGATACACATGGATTTACTGAAATAGTCTTCGCAACGACGCACTTTTTAGATGTTGCATTTGCCCCAAGAATTAAAAAAATTGGGAAACAGCGAATTTATGCTTTTTCTGCACCAGATACCTACGAGAAACGTGGTTATAAAATATTGCCAAGCCGTGTTATTAATCAAAAGTTAATTGCTAAGCATTGGGACGATATATTACGCTTCATGGCAACAATCAAATTAAAACAAGTTACTGCATCGCAATTATTTAAAAGACTTAGTTCTTATGCAAAGGATCATCCCTTGTATCAAGCATTAAAAGAATTTGGTCGTATTACAAAATCCATATTCATTTTGACGTATTTTGATGATGTAAAACTTCGGCAACGTATTGAAAAGTAACTCAATAGAATTGAATTATCAAATAAATTTTCAAATGCTGTATTTTTTGCGAATGACAGTGAGTTTAAGCAACGTACACGAGAAGAGCAGGAAATTGCCACAGCTTGTAAGGTGTTGATCCAAAACGCTGTTGTTTTATGGAATTATTTGTATTTATCACAAATATTAGCTAATTGCATTGATGATACTGAACGTAACGATATGGTAAGTATGATTAAAGGTGGCTCCATGAAAACTTGGCGCCATATAAACTTGCATGGCAAATATGATTTTAACCGGCAGTCAGTTAATGATTATCCATTTGATATGGCTAAGATTTTATCATTGCAGGTGGCTTGAACAAATGAATGAAACTTTTCTCCATATATGTCAGGAGACCCAACTTATGACTATTATAGTAAATTATTTAGTTAATTTCAACATTAAATGTTGTACATTCAGCATTATATGTATTAGCCGGTAGTAGACACTACCGGGTTTATTGGGCGTCTGTTTTGCTCCGCACTACTATTTATAGCATTT
>CAJCIZ010000066.1 GCA_903970525.1 Myxococcales bacterium
CGACTCCTCGATGCGTCCGCCAATCTTCTGCAGCGCTCCCTTGATAATGTCATCCATTTAAGTGAGATACAACGACAAAAAAACCCTACTATAAAAACAGCAGCGCTTGCACTTTATGAGGGCGATGTTCATAAATCTTTCTCTAATTTAGGAAGCCATATCATTGAGTTGCCTGACGAAAAAAAGCAGAATGGTGATAATAAAAAAACAGATCAAATAATCCAAGAAAAAAAGAACCAACCCGTATTCAGTTATGAAAAAAGAGTGAAAACACTCGTTGATGATTACATGAATTTGTTGGCACAAGGCGATGAGGTACAAATAATCGCACCTAGTCATGTTGATAGAAAATCGATCAATAATGAGGTGAGAGCAAGGATGATTCAGCAAGGTGCACTCAAAGGAGATTCTCATTCATTCTCTATATTTTATGCAAAAGATATGACGATAGTTGAACGATCTAAGGCAAATCATTTTAAGCCAGATGAAACGGTGAGATTTACAGTATCGAGCGGTAAAGAGATTTGTGCGGGTGATTATTTTCAGGTAACAGCTATCGATATAAAACATAATCTTCTTATATTAAATAAGTTAAACGGCGATGGTCGTGAGATTGTTTGGCAAATACCAAAAAGCCTAAAAAAGCTCAATAGCACCGTCGAAGTATTTACGCAAGAAAGACGCGAAATGAAGGTCGGCGATAAGATTGCATGGACGCGTACTGATAAAGGACGAGGGCAGATCAGCGCAGAATTAGCGCAAGTAACAGATATCAATCAAGCACAAATTACTATTAAACAGGCGGATAATAAGGCGCTGACCTTTGATGCCAATGATCCAGCTTGTCAACATTGGGATCATGCTTATGCCTTGACCACGTATAGTACGCAGGGCGGTAGTTATTCAGCCGTGCTCGGTTTTTTTGAAACATCGCGTAGAAAGTTGATGAACGTAAAGACCTTCTTGGTGACAATCACTCGTGCGGTAAATCAATTGCGAATTTATACGGATGACAAACAAAAGCTAGAACGTCAAATTACTACTAATCGAGGCGACAAACTGAGTAGTTTGGAAGTCATTGGCGAGTATCCAAGTAAACGGCTACCAACAAAATCACGTGAAATATCTGCTGATCAAAAGAGCAGGTATGACCCGTATACAGTGAATAGAATCATCGAAGGGTTAAATAAAGATGCTGAAAAAATAGCCGTGAGTTTGCTTGGCGCACCTAAAGTCCGTGGCGGAAATTTTATCAAATTTGGGAACAATAAAGGCAGTCTATCAGTGACGACTAAGGGAGAAAAACAGGGATGGTGGCATGATTTTAGCGAAGGAAAAGGTGGCCGTAGTATCTTCAGTTTCATTCAACATCATGCAGGGTTTACTAAGCAAGAAGCACTAGATTATGGGTCAAAATGGTTGAATCTATCTCCTACAATGGCATCAGGAAAACCACAAGCTATTAGCGCTAAAGTAAGCGTCAACGAACACAAATTTGATGCTACATTAACAGCCCAAGACAAGAAAATCGAATTTGCTAATAAATTAGCTGATCAAAGTCGTCCCATTGCAGGTACGATTGTTGAACGCTATTTAAAAGAACAACGTGGTATTGACCTTCATTCTAATCCTGATGATATTCGTTTTCATCTGGGCGTTTATTCTAAACTTAACGGCAAAACGTATCCGGCAATGCTGGTCATTGCTCGCGATCATGAGGGCAAAATTAAAGCGGTGCAAGCAACCTATTTGGATCTTGATACTGCTAGCAAAATAGATAAGACTCAGATAGCTATTCAAAAGCAAACATTTGGTGTCATGAAAGGTTCTGTGGTTACTGTAAAAGGTGCCAAAGGAGCGCCAACTTTAATCGCAGAAGGCATTGAAACTGGCTTGAGTTTGAAACAAGCATTACCAGATGCCACAATAAAAGTGACCCTCAGCAAAGCCAATTTTAAGAACATCGATACACGTTCGTTATCAGAAAAAACGATACTCTGCCTTGATTATGATTGTAAGGACATTAAAGGGGATAAGACCTTATTTGATGCTGCCAAACGATTAATTAATGCCAATAAACAGGTTGCAATGATGGTGCCAACACATTCTAATCAGCAAAAACAAGATTACAACGATGTCCTAAAAACGCATGGAATAGAGGCAATCAAAAACGATTTTAGACAGGCTATCCCAGCTCCTGTTTTCTATGGAAAAGCAATGCCACAAGTAAATGTTTTATCGGCTGAAGCCAAGCAAATCAATGAAATGTCAACACGGCTTCACATACGAGATCAAAATAATAATAAGGCATTGGTAGCAGCTTCGCGCCAGCAAGAAACAAAGAACATTAACCAAAAAACAAATGGAATTGAGCAAAATATTTAGGTAAAAGTGAGGTCACGATGAAGCGAATCAATGTTACTTTTTATGATGAAACAGTTGAGATACTCAAAGAACGTGTTGAAAAAAACGGTAGTCGGTCAGTTGCTCATGAAATACGCGAGATAGTCGATTTGTACTTGCAAATAGAAAAATTAAGAGAAAAAAATGGTGAAAACTCTATCGATGATACTTTAAAAAAACTCATTGATATGACAAAAAAAGATTTGATTTGGTCATTTGAAACACGGTTATTGGCTCGTCATCTTATTGAACATTTACCTGGCGAAGGCCAGCAAAATTCGTCGGAAATATTGTCAATATGTAAGGAAAAAGCGAATAGTTATGTGGAGGGAATGCTTGATGAAGCTGTTAAGTAGGCGTGCCACATCTGGCACAGAGATAAAAATATACGTGCCAGATGTGGCACAAATACACGAAAATACGTGCCAAAACACCCGTAATCTGGCACAAAACAGCAAAAAACCACTGTGCCACAGTTGGCACAAAAATATTTTGAAAGTAAAAAATTTACAACATGTCTTCGCTGACATTAACATGATGATTAATCGTCAATTTTATTTCAGCAACCATCGTTGCGAAGTGTGTGCTCCTTACATAAACACAAAATTAGCAATACCAATAAAAAATGAACTAGAAGATTAACGCTGTCGAATAATGAAACATATTTATTTTTAATTTTCTGTCTACATTTTTAGACAAATGCTGCCTAATATTTTAGACGCTTTTACATTTATTTTAAGGAGATATTTTTATGGCAATTATCAAACCAAAACCAACCGTTGAACGTACTCAAATAAGAATCAGTATTGATTCTCAAGTATTAGCAGAGATTGAACGATATTGCGCATATGCGAAATTTAAAAAACCAGATGAATTTCTTGAGGAGGCTGCTTTACATATCTTGACTAAAGACAAAGATTTCAAAGAGTGGAAAGATAAGGCGGAACAGTTAACAAGTAACAACTAAAAATATACCTGCCAGCGTGGTATGCTGACATGTATTTACTTCGATAATTAAAGTTTTTCAACATCTATGATGTGTTCGTCCATGATGTCGGATTCTTTTAAATAGTCGAATTCAATCGCGCCATCTGAAGCCAATTCTTCGGCTTTCTCGTGTGCCTCGCTTGGGTTCGATGCGGTTACAAGTATTGCTTGATAAAACGCTTCTACACGCTTAAATGTTACCCTATATTGATTCATATACCGTCCTCTTCACATTCTATTTCTGACTCTTCAGAAGGGAATAAAATATCTGCTACTGTTTCGATGGTATCCCAATTTATACCAACAGTCGCATCGTGATTTTCTTTCAAATGGATGAGTACGTCACTAGCTTGCTGGTCTGTTAAGTCTGCTCTAATACTTTGAATATCTTCAATGTGCCATGTGATTGTTATTTCTTTAACCACATCTTGAAGTGATGCAGTGTCTTTTTGTACTATAGGTTTAGTCATTTTAAATTCTCCTAACTAGATTATTTTGAATGATTGCATAGGCAAGTTTTAGCAGAACTTGCCTAGCGAGGTATAGGGTGATAATTCACTATTATCGCCCTTCCTTTTAAACGCTTCGTAATTGCATCATTTTTTCGGCCAATGTCCAAAGCACGCGATTAAGTGAGTTGTTTTGATCAATGCTATTGATTGCGCGGGTGCTGACACGTTTTGCGCGGCCTCTCGCGTCTCTTGTGTATCCTTTTACTCCACCTTTTATGAGGTTTTCTTGAGCAACATTGAAGACAGTAAAAAGATCATTTTTGTTGATCTCGTCAAATCGACGTGGAGCAAGTAATTTAAGCGGCTCAATACCTTCACCAATAGGGTTATTATCAAAGCGGATAGTATGGACAGCCTCAGCAAAGATTTTTTTCTCAGGGAGACTTAACGCAATTGATGACATACTGGCTGCTGATTCAAGCATCGCTTTTGAGTCTTCAATTACCCTATACGTGCCTTCAATGACATCGCCAACGATATCACCTTGGTGACGCACACGGATTTCGTTATATGAGTTGCCAGCAATTAGGC
>CAJCIZ010000067.1 GCA_903970525.1 Myxococcales bacterium
ACGTGTGCTCTTCCGATCTTCTGTTAATTCTGCTATCAAACTTTCTAACGTGGCGACACGTTCCATTAACTGTTCTAACCGATGATATCTCGCACTTGCTTTCTTCCACTCTGTTATCTCTTGGATACCTGCAACACCTGCTGCATACATACCCGGCTCACGAATCGTCTTAGTAATTCCAGACATCCCGACTATCATGACATTATCTGCCAAACTAATATGACCACCAATACCTGCCGCGCCACCGATTAAGCAATTTTTTCCGATGGTTGCGCTCCCTGCAATTCCAACACAGCCTGCGATGGCTGTGTGCTCACCAATGCGAACGTTATGACCGACTTGTACCAAGTTATCAATTTTAACGTCACGCTCAATCACTGTATCTTCAATCGCGCCTCTATCTATCGTTGTGTTAGCGCCGAGATCCACATCATCACCGATAATCACACGTCCGAGCTGTGGCACTTTGTGCCAAACACCGCCATGTTTTGCAATGCCAAATCCATCACTACCTACTACAACGCCACTGAAAAGTTGTGCGCGCTTACCAATCTTTACTTGATGATAAATATTTACACCCGCATCTAAACGAGTTTGCTCATCAATTTCTGTCTCATCGCCAATGCTGCAGTTTGGACCAATGACAACGTGCGCTGCGATTTTAACACCATTCCCTATCACACAGTGAGGACCAATACTGGCTGTAGGATCTATGATGCAATCTTGTCCAACAACAACCGTAGGATGTATCCCAATAGGCTGCACAGGTCTTTGCTCAAAAAAGGTGGCAATTTTAGCATAAGTGTAATAAGGATCACGACTAATAATTGCATTTGTTGGGCAATTTTCAGCTAGCGTTGGCGCCAAGATGACGGCTGAAGCTTCTGTGGTCGCTAAGTACTTCTTATATAAAGGATTCATTAAAAAAGAGAGTGTGCCATGTTTACCTTGCTGAATCGTTGTCACACCACTGATCAGACAGTTCGGGTCACCTTTTATTGTCACATCCAAGCCTTGTGTTAACTCAGACAAGGTATATTGCTTTTTTTGTCGATTCGATATCATTAAAAATTACTCAAAAAATGGCCTCTCTTTCAAACGAAAAGGCCACGTCACTCTTTTTAAGAGAATGACTGGCCTTTGCAAAGAGAAGTTTGAATTACTTCTGGTTAAAATCTTTTGCAACTTCTTTGGTGATATCAGCAGCATCACTAGCATAAACGACAGCTTGTGAATCTAACACTAAAGAATAGTTATCTTTCTTCGCTAATTTGGAAATGATTCCGCTTAACTGACCTAAAATGCTTTGCATTGCTTTATTTTGTTCTGCATTCACTTCTTTTTGGAATGCGCCAGCATCTTTCAAGAAAGCCGCTTTGTCATCTGCAATTTTCTTTTCTGTGGTGTCACGATCTTTTTGCGCCATAGAAGCAGAATCTTTGCTGTATTTGTCTAATTCATCTTGCAATGATTTTTGTTGTGCGGTTAATTTTTCTTGACGTGGCTTGAACTGATCTTGCAACTTTGTGTTTACTTCAGCAACTTTAGAAGATTGCATTAAAACTTGTTGCACGTTCACCACAGCAATTTTTGGCAATGATGATGCTGCAGCTGTTGCTGTTGTTGCATCAGCAGCATAGGCTTGAACGCCTACCAAAAGAAGAGCAGAGCTTAATAACGCTAAAACTTTTTTCATAACTTTCTCCAATTGTTAATTAATCAATAATTCCCATTAAATTCAATACAAGCAGCCACATACAAGGCCATAGTATGTCACGTTTATCCGAAATTAGCACCAAGAGAAAATTGGAATGGCTCATAACTTTCGCCCTTACCATTCAAGCCTCTCGCTAAGCTAACATCGATAGGACCCATAGGCGACAACCATTCAACTTGGAAACCCAAGGAGAATCTTGCTGGCCCTGATCCGGTTCCACCTAAAGGACGGTTATCGTATGTTTGATAAACGTTACCTCCGTCTAAAAACAATGAGGTGCGAATATTCTCTGAATAGAAATTAGGCAAAATCAAACCGATGCTAGCATCCGCGAGGAAGTTACCCCCAATTGGATTCCCTAAGTTATCGTGTGGGCCTAAGGTATTGCCGGTATAACCACGTACGGAATCAATACCGCCGGCATAATAGTTTTTGAAGAAGGGGAAATCACGACCATTGGAGAAGCTATTACCGTAACCGACAGCACCTTTAGCCATTAAAATAAAGTTACTAACCAACGGATGGTACCAAGCTGCACTATAGTTCAATGTATAATACTTTAATGCGTTAGTCCCTAAGGGTAAAAATAAATCCACGCCAATCGCTTGTCGTGTACCCGTGGTTGGGAAAATCGCTTTGTCACGACTATCACGTGAGAGTCCCGCAATCAAATTTAATTGTTGGAAATGTCTGCCGTGTCTCTGCACATAATCGCTCACCATCGTCGACACATAATTCGGATTACCCGGTAGATTAATCAATGTATTTTGATAACCATATCCAATATCAAAACGATCTGTAGCGTTACGCTCTTGTCCAATCGGAATGCTATAAATATCCGATGCATCAAGTTCATTCATGACATAACTTTGTGAAACGTTTGCAGCAGCGGGATCATAACGCGATCCTGAAATGGTGATCGTACGGCTAATACCATCTTGCGTGAAATAAGGATCCGTGTATGTCGCACCAAAATAACGTTCGTATCGGCTGGTTTCTGCATTCAAGCCTAATGTTTTACCTGTGCCTAAGAAATTCTTTTGGTTAATGCCCGCGCCTAAAATCACATGCTGTACTTGCGAGTAACCAATTCGACCTGTTAATTCTGCTGAATTATTTTCGGTCACTTTGTAATTTACATCCACTTGGTCATCGGTTCCTGCTACAGGCTCTAATGACATTTGAGTATCTTTAATGTAAGGCAACAAATTCAAGCGCCGTTTAGACTCTTCTAATTGACTGGTCTTAACCATGCCGCCTTCCATTTGCTGAATTTCACGGCGTAAGACTTCATCATTTGTTTTGGCATTATCTGAGAAATAAATATGACGCACATACGTTTTCTTGCCTGGTTTGACATTAAAGTCTAAGAATATTTCTTTTTTAACGTCATCAATTTTTGGATTTAAAGTCACTGTCGCATAAACGTAACCTTTATTTCCTAATGCATCACTGATCGCTTTTTCAGAATCAATCACAGCTTGACGTGAAAAAGTTTGACCTGGTTTTATTTTCATGACTTTCATCAATTCTGCGCGCGGTAAAATTAAATCACCTGACAAATCGAAGCCTTTAATTTTATACGGAACGCCTTCATCCACTACGATGGTGACATAAACCGATTTGCGATCTGGCGTGATCGATACTTGTGATGACCTGGTTGCAAACTTAATGTAGCCTCTATCTAAATAATAATTACGTAAGCTATCTACACTGGCATCCAATTTTTCTTGCGAGTATTGATCCGATTGCGTGAAGAACGTGAAAATACCCGGCGTACTAATTTGTAATTCATGTTCCAATTGTCTTTCTTTATAGGTTTTATTGCCTATGATATTAATGCGCTGAATCTTTGCAACCAAGCCTTCTGAAATTTCAATTCTCACTAAGACACGGTTACGTTCTAACGGTGTCACACTCACATTGATGCGTGCATTGTAACGACCTAATTGATAATACTGATTTAATAAACTCTGTTTGATCCTATCCAAAATCGCACGGTTGTAAACACGTCCTTCTGCGATATCCATGCTACGCATGACGGATGTTAATTTGTCAGTTGGGATTGCACTGTTGCCACTTATTTTTAATTGGCCTATGGTGGGTCTTTCTACCACTTGAATCACTAAAGTGTTACCGCGTTTCAATAATGCAATGTGATCAAAGAAACCGGTTTTATAAAGTGCGCGAATAATATCAGTGGTTTGTTCCGGACGTAATGTTTGTCCTTGTTTGATTGGCAAGTAAGTATAAACCGTTTCATCAGAAATGCGTTGCAATCCTTCGATCTGGATTTTTTTCACGACAAAAGAATCAGCTGCCCACGCCGATGTGAGGAATATATTTAGGAACAAGACAAATGCCACTATTATTTTTTTCATATGACTCACATTATTAATATCGTGCTGCATGCCTTTCAAAGTCCGCCAATTATCCAGGCTTTAGGGTATGTCGTCAATTAGTTGACGATATACTGTAAACACAAAGCAAAAATTGGCGCTGCCGCTGTCAAACTATCGATTCTATCCAACAATCCACCATGACCTGGAAATAATCGACCTGAATCTTTTATGCCTACATTTCGCTTCAACATGCTTTCAAATAAATCACCTAAGATTGAAAATAAAACAGTCACGAGTGATAAGACTACTGCTGCCAGCATGGGAAAATGAAATCCAACTGATGCAATCACACCAATTAAAATACTGATCAGCAATGCGCCATAGGTTCCTTCTAGTGTTTTTCCTGGACTAACTTTTGGTGCTAGTTTATTTTTTCCCCAACGTCTGCCACTAATATATGCACCTGTGTCTGCGCCCCACACGAGGACAAAAAGAAAGAGTAACAACCAACGGCCTTGGTCGTTGATATCTCTGATGTAATTTAGTGCGCGCCAGGTCGGAACAAAAACCATCACCCCCATTGCGCCACGCCAAAATAATCCTTTGCCCCAGACCTGGCTTGCTCGCGGGTAAATCACGACAAGGATGAACGCGATTATCCATGCGCCGAATGTGATGAACAAAAGCATTTGTGTTGGGATTAGGACGGAAAGGGGTAAAAAGAGATACAGAATAAATGGATAACACAAACGTGACTTAATTGATTTCAGCCCCATGAAGTTGGACCATTCCCATGCGCCTATGAGTGTGAAAGCTACCGTTAAATAACCGAAGGCGGTGGGTGAGAGCTTGAAAATGAGGAGCACGAAGATGGGAATCAGAATGAGTCCGGTGAGTAATCTGGCTGTGAACATAGTTTTGTATTTCCTTATTATATTATTATGAGTTTTGCGCTTGCCGGCAGTTCTGTCATGCCTGCGTGCTTTTACATTAGTATCTACACAAGTTTTATTTTTCGATTCTGTCATGCCTGCGTGCTTTCAGCTGGCATCCATCTTTCCATTACACAGGCAAGGCCCGAGCACACAAAGGGCTGTATGCCAGCTAAAAGCATGCTGGCATGACAGAGTGGCGGGAGAGGATTGGATGAGAGAGAGTCTCACTCCGCCTTCGCTATCCCATCCACCAACTGCTCGCTGATATAGCCAAACCGTCTTTCTCTATTCCCAAAAAACTCTATCGCTTTAATCAATTCTTTTTCGTTAAAATCTGGCCACAACACATCGGTAAAATACAACTCTGTATAAGCCAACTGCCAAATCATAAAATTACTGATGCGCTTTTCACCGCTAGTACGAATAAAAAGATCTGGCTCTGACACATCCGCTAATGCCATTTTTGCGCGTATCATATCTGGCGTGATGTCACTTGCAACTATTTTTCCACTTTCGACTTCCATCGCCAATTGGCGACAGGCTTCTGTAATATCCCATTGTCCACCATAATTCGCGGCAATGATAAATTTCAATCCGGTATTACCGGCGGTTAGACTCTCTGATTTCTCAATT
>CAJCIZ010000068.1 GCA_903970525.1 Myxococcales bacterium
CGCTTACCAACTACTTGCTTAGTTTGATTAATCTCAGTTGCTAATTCTTCTTGGTACATAGCATCCATTCCTCATTATAATTAACGACTCGTAAAGTATATGAAAATATGATAATAACCAACGCGCGTAAGGTTACAATAAAGGCTCTTGGGTGGCAATAGAGTTGCAATAGAATAGCGACCCGGTGCCTATCCATTTCGGAATTCATGTAGAGAGAACGCATTAGAAGTAGTGTTCATGTCGTGCTATATTTTTACATATACTGTAAAAAAGCTATAAATAATAAAATACAGTAGATTATACACATATGATCACGTTGATGGAGATTTCTAAATGCCTATTAATCCAGAGTTTCTTGCCCAATTAGCGGCAAATCACCCTCCTGCTACAAAATAGGAGCCACGACCAGGCAGAGGAATAACTATTACTGAAATCAATGAATTAGTTGCAGCTGCTAAAAATAACACCTACCTTAATACTGTCATATTGGTGGATCAATATATAGATGATGATATGGCTATAGCCTTATCAGCGCTTCAAAATATCGAAGTATTCACATTGGACTCTAATAAAATTACTGATGCCTCCATGAATGCGTACAGCATATTGCAAACAACAAGAAAGCCCTTTATAAAAGCACTAATGACTCTCTGTGACTTCATATACTATTCTGTGACAGCTTGTTGTGATGAGATTACCTTTTTAATTGAGACTGTAACGGTGGGTTAGGAGAGTTGACACCCGATACAGATAAGATAATATTCTTTTTTTTAAGCGTGTTGAAGAATGTCAAGGAATCAAATTTTTCATCCAGTATTTCTGGGTGCTGTGCGCTCATCCTAGCAGGGAGTAATTTACAAGAAAACTTATTTGAAAGATCGCAAGTCTCTGATTCGCTGAGAGGTGAAAGATATGACACAACGCTGAAAAAAACGCTTTTAAAATGCGGATGTTTATGGACTAATTGATACCCTTGTAATATAAAAAACAGTGCGTCTGATTGTGTCGATGCAAATGCTTGTTCATATGTTATTTGATGTTTCTTCATCAATTGTACTAAGGTCGCAGCCTGTGGGAGTAAACTCACCGGATTGAATGCTGCTATCATACTTTTTAATGATTCCGCAAAGGCAAGACGTTTAGACGCATCAGTGATGAAAGTCAATATCTTTAGAGCAATCGTTTTATCAATGCGTTTCATCATTTCATCTTTAGAGGTAGCTAATTTCATTACAAGATCAGAAAATTTATCATCAAAATGGTTTTTCACAATACTAAAAAGAAAATTCCAAAAGGTTGACGACGTTTTTCTCTTTGAAAAATGAGTTGAAATTGCGTCGAATGCATGAGTAACATGCATAGGATGATGCATCTTTAGATAATCCATCGCATGAATTGCATCTTGAAATGAGCCACCCACTACAAAACCTGTCGTAGCGCCACAATATGCCATAGGAACATAATGAGGATGATTTGACTGTATATCAGTAATGAATTCACTTAATTGATGTGAATGATTGCGTTCCGCAAATCCAGCAGTGATTTGAAAGATAGCGGTTTCCGCAGCATCTTTATTCTCAATCAAGACTTTCTCTAAAAATAACTTCGCAGCGGTAAGATACCCACCAGTACCATAAAGGCTACTAATTTTATTGACTAACTGCGTGAGTAAGATTTTAGAGTTCTTCTCTCGATATTCATCTAAATAAGTATTAACTGCGCTGTAATTACCAATACTAGCGAATTTCATGATCATCGCATTTAATACACGCCGAGTATATTCTGAGTGTTCCAATTTCACTTTAGCTAAAAATAAAAACGCTTCTACGCTAGCTTCATTTTCAATATAAGTGCATGGGATTAAAAAAAGCATTTGTGGTAGAGAGTCAGGATATTTTGTTTTAATTTGTACTATAAATTTATCCACATTGACAGCATTCAAATGCGTAGCAATATATCTTGCTATTATGTTAATGAAAGGCTCTCTTTGTGTGTGGAAATTGCTCATAATCTCATCAATCCATTCCATCGCCTCTTGTATCTTTTGATGATCTAAATAATGACGCACCTGAAGGCAGCTTAGTCTCAAAAATTGACTCGGTAGGATGAGATTAATATTTTTAAGCAGATTAAGCATTTGTTTCTTATCATTTTTGAAGAGATCATTTAATACATTAAACATTGTATTGATAAATTTATGGGGATGGTTGTCATAAAAATGCTTCAAAAATAGTTGTACTTTACTATCGCTATTGTTCTGAATACATGAGAGTGTCACACTTATTAAGACAGGCGACAGATTTTCTTGAAAATCAAATTGAATCTTGACAAGAAGATGGTATGCTTTTGAATCTTGATCATGAGTGAAATGGGCATTCACTGAGCTAACTAGCACCGGCAGCAGACTCTCTGAGTGTTCGTTCTGAATGTAGGCTAGAAATTTATAGATAATATGTTCATCATGATTAACAGAAAATCCAACAGCTATATTTGCTAGCAGCGAAGTTAGATGATCGGGGTAGTCTTTTTTTACTTCCTCTAAAAATTGATAAGCATCTTGTTCTGATCGATAGCGTGCTATCGCAAAACCTAGATTAATCAAAGCAATATCAATACAGTCAGAGAAATTGTTTTTAATTTGAATAAATAATTGGCGAACTTTTTCTACAGATCCCATTCTAACATTGCGACTAACGATTGCAGATAAAACCGCTCTCAGGTGTTCTGAATATTCCGACTTAACTTTGATTAATAGTGCGTCTAAGTCTGGTTTTGATTCGCTGATATCTAGACCAACAGCCACAGAGGTTAGCACAGGAGAAAAATGCTCGAGATATTCCGTTTTCACTTTTTCTAAAAAAGCATTTATTCTTGTCTTGGAGTTACTTTGTGCCAGTCCAGAGCTGATTTGTTTTAATATATTTGGAATATGTTCAGGGTATTCTTTTTTCGCATTTTCTAAAAATTCATATACAATCAAGTGTGATTGACGATCCGCAATCGCAAAAGCGCTTTTACTTAAAACACTGGCTAAACACTTAGTATAATTATCTTTTACATAATTGATAAATACATTTACTTCTTTCAAAGAAAACCCGTTAATTAATCCATAAACAATTCTCCAAAGTATTGCTTCTTCTTCTTCTGCAGAAGCCGAGTATAAAAACTGAAATGCTTTTATTTTGTATCCATGGGCAGCAAGGCTTTGAACTGCGTTATGCACAACCGATTTGACACTCTCTGGAAACTCAGTGATGACTTTTGGCAGTAAGTAATCCTCTAATTCCGAGGTATTTCCACCGGAGGCAAAACCATAACTGATATACCCCAAAACAGTCTCTAAGTGTTGAGGACATTCTGTCTTAGCTATTGCCAGACAATCATAAGCAAATTGTCTATATTGATTTCTGGCAAAGCCGTAGCCTAATTCTGCAACAATGCTATAGTATGTATCAGGATAATTTTTTTTAACAAACGCTAAATATTCATTCGATTCTGTCTTGCGTCCAGCACGTCCAAACCCATAAGCTATGTCATGAAGGATCTGAGTAAACTGATCGGGATATTTTATTTTAGCTTTTTCTAGAAAGCTATCAATTTCCTCTTTTGATCTAAATCTCGCTAAATTAGCTGCCATGGATAGTATGAATTGAATTATTTCTTCTGTATATTTTTCCTCAACAAATGATTGTAATTCATAAATTTCATTTTGATTTTCACTATTAACAAATCCTTTTACCATATAAGTAATTATATTACCCACTTGATCAGGGTAGCTTGATTTTGCTTCGTCTAGTAAAAATAAAACGTCTGTCTTATCTTTGTGATGCGCTAAGCCATAGGCAAGCCAATGCAATCGCGGGTTGAAATGGGTTCTTAAAAAATGGATAGCTTCTTTATCGCCATTCATGGCGAGCTTAGCGGTGGGTGTGCACATTTCTTTAGCGTCATAAACGTCAAGACAAACATGAGTCAAGAGGGCATGCAGTGTTTCTTGATCATGCTCATGAGCAGCTTGGTAAATGAGATTAAATAGATTCGGTGTGGATTTTTCTTCGCGTTTTACTTCACTGCCAATAATAGATTGTGATGGTACAATATTTTTTAGCTTGACTAAATCAAATAATCGAGTGGGTGGTGATACAAGACAAGCGTTTTTGTTTCTTCTTAATGCGGCATCAATCGATTTATCTTCAAGTCGCTGGGGTGATTGGTGAGGATTGATGATATTACATTCTAATAAAGATGTGTTTTGTAGAAGCGCATCAGCTATGGCTCGGATAAATTCCTGTGTAATCTCTGTTCCATAGATATCCAGATATCGTAATGATCGATTTTTTTTGAGTGCAATTAATATGGATTGTAGACATTTCATGTTTAATGTGCAATTTATTAGACTTAAGCCATGCAGCGATTGATTAGTTGACAATGCCTCACCAATCAAGTGAGAACCACAGAGAGATGAATCCGGGTATGAAAATTCCATATTAAACAAAGTCAGTTGCCGCAAATTAGGCATGGAAGATATTAAATTGCTAATATAATAAGAAGGAATTCTTCCCTGATGACATTCTAAAGATTGCACATGATCGTGCTGTTTAATCTGAGAAAAAAATGTTGATATTTCCTCTTGAGATAAAGCTGACAATTCCTTAACAACAATACAGTCTGACTCTTCTTGGTTTTTATAATGGAAAGATATTTGATTGACAGGGATTTCAAACACACTATCGGTACTTGATCTTGCTGGTATTCTTATTCTCTGCAATGCAATATCGACATTAACTGAAGACACGGCTATCAAAGCAAGTTTTATCTTATCTCTATTTTTCTTATCCGGGTTATTGGCATTTTTTTTCAAGAAGGCATTGCGCCTCAGCAAATAATTGATCGTAGAAGACATCGACTGTGGATTTCCATCCAATGATAAGCAAATCAATGAAGTATTTTTCTTAAGCGCGTGCACTAATAACGCTACACCAATATTACTTATTGCATTGTGACTCAAATCTAACTCTTGCAGCGTATCATTCTCTTCAATCGCTATGGCAAGATAATATGCGCCTTGGTCTGTGATACTATTTCTACTAAGATCCAGTGATTTCAACGTCTTGTGCTTGCTTAATATTTTTGCTGCGGATCGGATCCCTTTGCCTCTTAAAACATTATTACTATAATCTACTTTGACTAATGATGATTTTGATTTTAATACATCTGCCAAAAAATCGGGGTCAATATTATTTTGATTTGAATAATCCAGATTTATAATAGTGCTATCATCCTTGATTTCTAGCGTTGTATCATCTATCGAAGAAGGGGAATGCTTTATGAGAGAATTTTTTGTTTCGCCTTTTTCATCGGACTCTAGGAATTTTATTATATTTACTCTTATGGAAAAATCCAAGATGAGATCGACAGGTTTGGATGATGTAACATCTAATCTGATCTTACTGCCATGACTCTCTAACGAAGAGTTACTTAACGTAGAATGGCTGTCCTTATTTTCTATTTTATACTCTAACTGTTTAGTGAAGGTCACAGGAAAGGGTATTCGATATCGATGCTGAACTCGATACTTAGTCAAGCGAGAAAGCGCCCCAAATGATCCCATTTGTGCTGCTCGTCCAAAATAATTTAGGGCTTTTAATTCACTATTTGTTGGGCCAGGTAATTCATAACACTCAGCGATATGAGTGAGTGCAGATATTGAGGGTTTAAGATTAATAACTTGAGTAAAAAGATCAATCGCTTTAGCAATATTCCGCTCAACATAAGTCCCTGTTTTATAATACCAGGCTAACTTAAACTTGATGTGACCCTCTTGGTCTTTCTCTGCCAGCATATTTAAATGATGAATATAGTCTTTTGGAGATACGGGTTCTCCGTAGCCTTTTAAGGCATATTCCATTATTTTAACAATAGCAGCTGAATGGTGCTGAGTTGCTGCTATATGGTAGTAATAAAGCATTTGATTGAGACGTGCTTCACTGGACTCATTTTTTTCTATCATTTCACCGGCAAGGAATGCTGCAATCGCTTTATTAGCTTGATCCAATCCTACTACAATTGAATAATATATTTCAGCTATCTCATAGTGATATGCCAATTTACTTTTCTCGCCCAACCACAATAATGCGTTAGATAAAGTCAAACAGGCATGATGGTCTTCAATATAGGGTTTAAGTGAATCAAAAATAGAAAATGAACCAGAGTCTAAATAATGTTTAACAGCTTCAATATAATTACCTGTACTCTCATAATATCGTGCTAACAATTCTAGATGTCGCTGATATAAGCTGACATCTTTTTTCTTTGCTTGCAAACAATATTGGATAGCAATTTCTTCAGAAAATTTTAGAAAGTGATCAATGAGCCATTCAAATGCAATACTATGTTCTGTCTTTCGAGAGTCATTTTCAATAATAGCTTGATAATAAGAAACAGCTTGCTCTTGGTATTGAATTGCTTTGACACTGTCTTTATTCGTGAAATGATCAATGAGCCAGCTAAATGCAATGTTTATTCCATCAAAATAATCTAATTCAATCACTTGCTCATATAAACGGATAGATTCTTTATCATCGATTGAGCTGATAGCTAGTATCAATAGCTCATGAGGTTGCACTGATGGCTTTTCATCTGAAGTGTTTTGCTTTCCGCAATGAAAATATGATCGCATTTCACACAATTCCTTTGTTGGCTCAATATTCGGTTAAAAATTATAGTATTAAAAATTGATAATTCAAATTAAAAAACTGTGATTGACGTTTATCGTTAATAAAAGGGATGAAGAATTTTTCATAGTCGTTAATGCGGTAGAGGGCTTGGCTACGACATGTGATGATCGTTTGAGCGCGCCAATCTTGTAGACGATTGCTAACATAAAGATTTTTAAATTGATGCAACTCATCATAGCCATCTAAGATAAAATTAAATTGATACTCTTTTTTAAGGGTTGTGATTTGTTCTTCAGTGAATCCATAATTCTCTAACGTTTCTTCAATAACCTGCTCAATCGGATCTTCACATTGCGGCAAAGAGATAAACAAAGGAATGGGATCGCCCTCACGGTAGTTTTGCCACAAATGCGTACTTAAATCCTGACAAAAAACACTTTTACCTGAGCCTGCATTGCCTTGTAGCAGTAAAAGTTTATGAGAAGATAAGTATGGTGCTCTTTTTTCATCTTCTAATTTTATTTCTTGTTCCACATTAGAATTAAAAAACTGAATAATTTCTTGCTGTAAATCAAACGGCGTTTTAGTAGGTAGATTGTGGTAAGTCGCTTGTGCTGAAATATAAAGCTGTTGTGCATCCGATTTATTTTCTAATATTCTTTTCATTATTGATTGTATGCCTTCCGAAAGCGTTGTAAACATAATACAGTCCTTATGGAAGAAAAAAACAATAAGCAGATCTGCTATCGCCGCATGATCTGCTCTTAACTAGATGAGACAGCAATTAATTAATGTTTTTTAGCTGCTTCTTGCTTTTGTTGTTCACGATACAGATGGTCAAAGTTCAATGGGGATATAAAAAAAGGTGCAAAGCCAGCTTTAACGGTTGCTTCAGCGACCCAGCTATTAGCATAAGGTTGAATTTGATTCATACAAAAACCAAAAAGAATTTCTTTTCGTTCATGTTCACCAAAACCAAGCAGTTGAAACATGCCAGCAACTTGGAGCTGAATACGCCACAATAGATTACCATTTACTTTAGCTGTGAGTTGTAAACCAAGCACAGCTTCATGGTAGTTTTCCTTTTTCTCATTAGAATCAACTTGAATTTGCATTTCGACAGTGGGGGAGGGGGGATTTTTGATCATTTCCTGTGTCAATTCGGCAGCTTCAAAGAGACTATTTTTTGTGTAGATGCGTGAGAGTGAGATTGATTGTTTGTCTTCTTTCTGAATTGGGTTTTCCAGTCTTGATTTGACATCTTGTGTGTTTATCATTTGCGATCTCCATGCTGCATATAAGTCATAGCGCGAGGATTTTATGCGATGACTTATATGCTGTCAACGCGAACAACTTTTTTGCCGATAATTTTCCTGTGTCACTCTTACACAAATTAAAAATAATTCAATTTGCCAGCGCAAGCTTTAAACCAGATAAATCTGATTTAATACTAAAATCAACGCTATCTATTTTTTTGATCAAGATACCGCCAAGTGTAGCATTAAAACGGGCGAAATCTCCATTTACAAAAACATCGATAAGCTTATCATTGATCTATCGCAAGTCGGGGGGAATGCCGAGATGGACATTTTTTAGCGCCTCTCTAAATACAGTCCAAAAGCAATTAACGCTAGAAGATCTATTTTAAGGTATGGCAGCTCCTTTAAAATTCTAATCGACTTGGTTGAAATTCTGGTTTGTTTTTATCGCTAGATGGAGAATTTTTGAAAACGCCTAACCTTGAGAGATTTGTGGTTAATTCTTTTTCTTCGGATAATTTAACGGGTTGACCTAC
>CAJCIZ010000069.1 GCA_903970525.1 Myxococcales bacterium
AAGAACCAAAGAAAAAAGAGCTGCAGAGAGAACGACTATCAATGATAGGATCATCTATGATGTCTATACCACCTCTGATTCAGTTGAAGTGGGTCTTAAATTGTTGGTTGCATTCCGTGTGCCTGATGTCCAAAGTGCAAAATTAGCTTTGACGCGCTTTAGTAATATGGAAAATATCGCCGAGCACATTGAAGGCGTCGTTCGATCGGATATGACGAAAATTATTAAAACCTATACCTCTCAAAAATTTTCTGCTGCCAGCGAACCACAAAATCCAATAAGTAACGGATATCAAAAAGAACAGAAACCCTATCAGATGTCTAACGAAAGTCATGTATCTGCACCCGATCTGACAATGACTGAAAGTGCGCCTATGCCTTTTGCCCCTACCATTGCGGAGCAGGGACCTTCAGCGCCACCACCACCTAAAACCTATTTAGAGCAAGCTGAAGCAATTTTAGGGCGACATCTTCAAACTTGTGGCATTGAGTTGATTCGGATGACTATTGAAGAGTCGAAGATTCTGGATGCTGATTTGACGAAGAAAATGTCTGAGCAAGCACTCACCACTGCGAAAACCAATGCGGATTTAGCAATTGTAGAGCAAAAAGCAACGATTGCCCAAGCGCAAGCAGAACAAGATAAAGCAGTCGCTATCATTCAACAATCACAAATTAATGATAGTAAGGTGAAAGCAGCGCAATCAGTGCTTCAAGCGGCAGAATTTGAATCGCAGGCGCTAGAACGACGGGCAAAAGCTGATGCACTTAAGATGAAAATCACCGCAGAAGCCGAAGCAGAAAAGATAAAAATGACCGCAGATGCTGACTCTAAAAGAATTATGTTGATCGCCGGCGCTGAAGCCAGAGCCATTGAGCTAAGAGGTGCAGCACAAAATGATATTCTGCAACAGCAAGCTAAGTTTTATGAAGAAAACCCACGCTTGTTCGAATTGGAAATGGCGAAAGCAAAATTCGGAGCGCTCACTGGATTAAGGATGACTGTTACCTCGAAAGAGTTTAGTAATCTTTATAACATTCCAGGGTTATCTCTATTTGGTCTTAACCCTGAGCGAATTGCGCATTTGCAAAGTGATAATGATGTTTCAGATAAAAAAGAAAGTAAGCAGCAAGCTATCTTACCTAATTCGAAAACCAGCTGAAAGTAAAAGAGTATAGATTATGTGTTGTATGTTCCTTCCCTCCGCGAAGCGTGAGGGAAGGTTAGGATGGGGGGCATATGATCATGGCGAAGATTATTTTTGCGCGAAACTTAAGAAAATAAATAATGAAAAACTGCTAAAAAGATAGGTTTGCGATATATTATTGATTGTATTTCTTATGAGATTCGTTCAGTGATACTACCTCTACGCTTTGCGGAGGGAAAGAGCTTGCAGCAAGTTGAAAAAAGTTCAGAAGTCTTCGCGTCTTCATAAACTAAAAGAGACTGTAATAAGTATACAGATAAAATAGCATTATTAAGCAATATTTGCCTCTAAATACCACCTGTCTATAAGGATGAATAATTTTATTTATTTGAGAATGACGCGGATTGCCTTGTCTTATCCGAGATTTTGTTGGTGGAGCTATTACCTTTTTCATCCAAGGTGATAGCGTCATTATTATCTTTTTCAGCCGGGGATGGGTTGGGTCCCTTCTGATCTTGGGGTTCAGGTAGTGGAGTTGTGGTTACATTATCCTGTTCTAATGAGATTATTTTGGCTGGTTGATTACCTGCTTTTGACTCATTACTTTGAGCGGGAGGTGTTGTTATTCTTATCAGGCTATCTGTAGAAATCCAGCCTGTTGGTTGTTTGTTATCATCAATAATGCTTATAGTAAGTCTGTCTTCTTTGGCATTAGGGTCGTTTGAGTTTTGATTATTTCTAGAAATTAAATTCTTAAATTTAGCGGGCAAATAATTTGCAAGTCGTCCTCCTTCAATCCATATTTCATATCCCATTTTAATACGTTCAACAATCAGATTAGAAATGTTTGTTGCTAAGGAAACACTTGTCGCTATTACAATACCGCTAAAAATGCTTCCAACAACGCCAGCCATTTTTGCAAACATACCTCCTAATAGGTTTCCTAACGGCGCAGCAACAAAATTAATGGCATGGATAAAAGGATTAATCACCGATGCGATGGCATTGATAAAAGGATTGATCACTGATGTAATAATGGGCCCACCCAAAAATTGTCCAACAATAGGGGCAATTTGTCCGCCCGGCACAAAACAAGCGGCGATAATAATAGCATCTAAAATAAGCAGCGGGAGATTTTTCACCAAACTAGAAATACAATTGAGTACGGATGGGTGTTTATCTCTATAGTTAGTAAATAAGAATGCAAAACAACTTGGAAGAAAATTGCATAGGGAGCTCACTACATTTCGTGCATGGCTTAAAGCATTCGAGAAAAATATACAAACCTGGGCGATAGCGCCTGGTATAAGACCTATCAATCCTAAAGATAAACGCATAAAAAATCGGCCCCATTGATTATCTTCTCGCATCCAGTCGAGGAGTACTCCTTTGCCCATCAAAGCTTGTTTTAATGGCTGCAATAGCATGTGGCTTAATGTTCTCAGGCCAATTTCTAAGCAGGTTGTTATGCCATTAAATAAAATATCTGGAATTCTTAAAAAGAAAAATGCTATATCAACTGGGCTGCGAAACAGTGTATCGAATGAGAAAGGAAACCATGTATCGAATCCGAATGACAAAGATAAAGGAAATGAAATTTTTAAAAGAGCAAGCAAGGGATGTTTTTGTGCGTACTGATAAAAGTGAGAAAGTTCAACATTCTCACTGTTGCTCTCATCAATCGCTATT
>CAJCIZ010000070.1 GCA_903970525.1 Myxococcales bacterium
TAGTTCTGTGTCGGTGTTGATGTTCAATTGATTCGATATGAATTGAATTAATTCTGGTGAAATGACATCATCGTTAACTGGAAAGCGGTTTTCTGCCCTAAAGAATTTAAGCATAATTGCAAAATGTATTTTGGTTTTAAACGGCTTTGTTTGAACAAGCCGTAACTCTTCGCTATCAAGCGTAAATAAATCTAATTCAATATTATTCTTCATTCGTTTTTAAATAGTTGTAAAAAGTTGGTCTGCTAATCTGAAAAATTTTACAGATTTCAGATACGGTTATGTTTTGATCCTTGTAATGTTGCTTGAGCTTGCTTATTTGTCTCTTATTTAACATAGGGGGTCTTCCACCCATGCGTCCTCTTACGCGCGCAGCTTTTAATCCCGCTTGAGTACGTTCAACAATCAAATCACGTTCAAATTCAGCGAGTGAACTAAAAATATGAAATATCAGCTTTCCGCCACTTGTCGTCGTATCAATGTTTTCCTGCAAGCTTTTAAAAAATATTTTCTTTTCATGCAAATCTTTTATTGCTTGGATTAAGTGTTGCAATGAACGCCCGAGGCGATCTAATTTCCACACAACCAAAGTATCGCCATCACGTAAATACGACATGGCTTTTTCTAGACCGGGTCTCTGTGATTTAACACCACTGGCGACGTCAGTAAAAATTTCCTCGCAACCGGCGCTCTCCAATGCATCTTCCTGCATATGAAGGTGTTGGTCTTCGGTTGAAACCCTGGCATATCCTACTAACATGACAAATTCCTTACGTTTTGGAGGCCGGATTGTACAATAACTCGTTGGGTATCACATAGATACTTAATCATGATTTCTGTATACCATTTTCTTACACTTTTTCTGGCAAGAACCGTGGGGTTTATGTTACAGTCGCTACCGTTAAGAAAACGACCGTTTATTAGACTGTAAATATAAGCATTCAGCTGGAATGAAACTGGATAAAATGCAAACTTCGACTATGCCAAACAAAGAAATTACGAAAGAAAGCTATCAAGCAACAGCACAACAATTTGCTCACAATGTGGCTAATCTAGCTCCCATTGGATCGATTGAAAAATTTATCAAGTTATTAACGCCTAAAGCCAAAATTATTGATCTTGGATGTGGATCGGGTAGAGATGCTAAAATATTTACAAGTATGGGCGCTGATGTTTTAGGAGTTGATTATTGCTCTAATCTCATCGATATTGCAAAATCACATGCGCCTTTAGCTAATTTCAAATTGATGGACATTGAAACGATGGATTTTCAAGCTTCTTCTTTTGATGGAGTCTGGTCAGCATGTTCTCTTGCGCATATTTCTAAAAAAATACTTCCTGATGTTCTTAAGAAAATTAATTTTATCTTAAAAGAAAACGGGTATTTCTATCTCGCTCTTAAAAAAGGTTCTGGTGAGATATTGGAACATGATTCACGCTATGATGGCGATTTTAAAAAATTCTGGTCATTTTTCGAAGAGGATGAATTAAAAAATATTCTTCAAGAAGCTCAATTTAAAATACTCGAATTTGATACCGTTGAGAAAAGCCACACCTATCAAACTCATTCTGCATTTAGAGTATTCTGCCAAAAAATTTGATTTGTATTTTAGTTAGGAGAAAATAGAATGATTGATAGAGATACAGCTTGGAAGTTTGCTCATGAATGGCTTAATGCTTGGAATAAGCATGACGTGGATCTCATTATGAATCATTATGCAGATTCAATTGAGTTTTGTTCTCCTGTAGTTCAGAAAGTTTTAGGAGACCCTAAAGGTGTTGTTTGTGGAATTGACAATCTTCGCGATTATTTTTCACGTCAACTACAAAAATTTTCAACATTGCATTTTCAATTACTCGATGTATTTACTTCTCCCCAAAGCATAGTTTTGTATTATAAAATCAATCGTGGATTATTAGCCGCAGAAGTCATGCTGTTGGACAATAACATGAAAGCAACGAAAGTTTACGCTAACTACGATAAAAATGATGTTGGTTAAATAACTCTGTTTTTCGGCCAACAAAAAATATCTTGGAGTTCCCATGAAATTATATTACACAAGTAGCGTTTGCTCACTTGCGGTCAGAATCATTCTTCATGAGTTAGGCCTTTCTTGTGAGTATGAGGCTGTGAATTTAAAAACAAAGCAAACAGAAACCGGCGCAGATTATTTAAAAATAAACCCTAAGGGAGCTGTCCCCGCATTATTGTTTAACGGCAATGAAATATTAACGGAAAACATTGTTATCTTGCAGTATCTGGCGGATATGTACAATGCAACAGAGCTATTACCTTCGGTGGGCGATATAAAAAGATATCGCACATTAGAATGGCTCAATTTTGTTAGCACTGACTTACATAGGTATTGCGCGCCATTATTTTGGTCTAAATTCTCAGATGAAACTAAACAAAATATTTTTACACCAATTTTAAACAATAAGCTTTCTATTGTGGATCGCCATTTGCATAATCATAAGTTTTTAATGGGTGATCTGCTGACTCTGCCAGATAGCTACTTATTTGTAATTTTAATTTGGTTAGCTAAGCTTAAAGTTCAAATGGCAGAATGGCCAAATTTATCGCGTTATTTTACAGATATGAAACAACGGAAGTCTGTTCAACAGGCTCTCGAAGAAGAAGATTTGGTTGATCTATAAAAGGTTCGTTTTTTAGATGGTTGTAGATAATGCAAAATAAGCTGGTAATTTTTGATATCGATGGGACATTAACAAACACTAATCATGTAGATTCAGTTTGTTTTGAGAAAGCAATTCTGGATACTCTTTCAATTACTTCAATTGATACAAATTGGCATAACTACAAGTATTCAACTGACTGGGGAATTGTCACAGAGATTATTCAAGCAAGATTAAACCGCTTACCAACTTCTCAGGAAATAGAAACCATAAGAGATAAGTTTGTTAAATATTTAGAAGCTACATTTGCGGAAGATGGCTTACTGTGTGTTCCTATTGAGGGGTCACAACGTATTTGTGAAAATATTTCTGCGCTTGGCTGGGATGTGGCGATTGCTACAGGTGGATGGGAAAAATCAGCAGTATTAAAGCTGAAAACAGCACAGATACAATATCATAATGCACCTATAGCACATAGTGATGATCATTTTGAGCGTGAAAAAATTATCTCAATTGCAATAAATCGCGCAGAACAATCTTATCAAAAACCATCATACGAAAAAGTAATTTATGTCGGTGATAGAATTTGGGATAAAAAAGCTGCAAATAATCTTAAGATTGATTTTATTGGCATAGGTAGTGAACTTGGATTAATTGATAGCAAAGATTTTATGTATATTTCAAACTATACAAACGTCCAGCTAGAAAAGTGCATAACCTCATTAGATCAAATTTAGTGCATTTGGCGGCCTGTCGGACGTAGCTTCACAGTGGGCCAAATTCATGGAACAGATGCAAAAGGGAACTGTGTGCTACGTAAAAGGTTAAACAGGGAAAAAGTTGCCCCGTTTTTAGCCACACTTCTGCCATGTTTGATTGGAATTGAGGCAAGTACAGGCGCACATTATTGGGCTCGGTTATTTGAAAACATGGGACATACAGTTAAAATGATGGCGCCGCAATTTGTAAAGCCTTACATCAAGTCAAATAAAAATGATCTCAATGATGCATGTGGAATAGCAGAGGCTGTTACAAGACCAGATATGAGATTTGTTCCAATAAAACGAATTGAGCAACAGGATATTTTATTATCGCATAGAGCAAGAGAATTAGCAGTGAAACAAAGAACTGCGCAAGCCAATCAGATACGTGGGCTACTAGCGGAATATGGAGTTATTCTTCCCAAAGGAATAAGGTACTTGAAAAAAATAACGGAAACATTAGAACAAAACCATGATAAATTAACCGTTAAATCACAAATAATTTTTGCAAGACTATATGAACAATTTAAGATTTATGATGAACAAGTTAAAACATATGATAAAGAAATAGAAAATGCAGCTCTTCAAAGTGTTCAATGTCGAGAGAGAATGAAAATAGAAGGTGTCGGCCCACTGACAGCATCAGCTACTGTAGCAACAATTGGTGATGCGAAATTATTTAAAAACGGACGAGAAGTTTCAGCTTGGCTAGGCTTGGTTCCCAAACAGCATTCCAGTGGAAACACAGTGCGATTATCTGGGATGAGTAAACGCGGCGATCGTTATGTTAGAACATTGCTTATTCATGGTGCTCGAGCAGCATTAAAAAACTGTGATAAAAAAACAGATAGAAGAAGTATTTGGATAGCTAATAAAAAACATCGAAGCGGATACAATGTTGCAGCAGTTGCTTTAGCAAACAAAAACGCTCGAATAATTTGGGCCATGTTATCAACAGGCGAATGTTATCGTACTGCATAACAGTTATTACGATGTAGATGAGTTCCAAGAGATTGCTTAGGTAAATAGAAATTGATAGCAAAAAAGGTAAGACCAGCTCTTTCAAAACCTACCGGGGTCTTTGGCTGCTGTACTAAGCCACCGATTTGATGAGGAGTTAGAGCGTAGATACTATCAGGGCCCGAGTGAACGTATATCACTCAACCAGAGGCCGAATATATGACTGCATCTCACTTTTATTTTGCTAGAAACTAAATTTATCTGTTGCAATCAGGCAGGGTCCATATATGATCCCATAACTTTTTTACTAACGACAGTGAGTTAGAAGCAGCGATCCATAAAATTCAACAAAGTAACATACAAAAATAGTCACTGTGAATGATGAGTGGCATCTAATATATGAGTCTTTACTCAGATTAGGCTCAAATTTCAAGTAATCCGCATTTCTGGCTGAAACAGACATTTTTAGAAATAAACAATCAGATAGCAACACTCGAGTTGTGTGCTATAATTATACAAATACTATTGCTATCTCAAGTTATCCTAATATAAACAATCAATTACGATCTCATTCAATAGTTTGGTGGAGTTAAAAAGAGTGGGGTAGTCCTTATGCAAAGGATCACAAGAAAAGAAAGTGCAAACTTTACGCCTAATAAGGTTAAAACAGATGAAAAACACGTAGTTTTTGCCTTAGATGATACTGATATCATTCAGCGACAAGCAAGAAGGTGGACAAAGTTAAAAAATGAATATTACGAAAAACTACTAGGCAGGGAATTTAAAGCTTATGAAGAGCATCTACTACCATATAGGGTATGCATAGCTAGCTTATCTGATATGCCAATATTTAGAAATATTGATCCAAATGAAGTACTATATATTTATTGTCACGGCTTTAGTTCTAATGATGAAAAAGATTGTGAGCCAGAAAACACAAAATTATGGATAAAAAATTTCAACAAAGATGCTAAAAACAATTCCACAAAAAAATCTTATACACCCGCTGAATTTTTACAGTTTTTGAAAGAACAAGGCTTAAACATAAAACACAAAAAGCTGAAAATTGCCGCGTGCTATAGTGATAGGTTTGCCACAGAATTGTTCAAAATATCATGCGATATTTATAAAGATATGAGTATCGTTGGGTATAAAGGCCAATTAATTGTAGCTCAGGGAAGATTCGGTGAAAAATTTGCAGGCTTGTTCCCAGGTGTGGATGGATCACTATTAGAAATAACTGGTGATCATACTGAACTTAATAGTACATTGTGGGCTTTAGATAAAAATAATGCCGCAAAATTTAGCGCGAGCAAGAATAGAGTTGTCTGTAATGCAACTAACCGTGATGAAATAGAGATAAAGGAACAGGCAGAGGGGCAACAATCTGAGTCGAGTAATACTAGCACAGCAGTTGAACAGACTCTCACAGCTCAAAATGTGGCAAGTCCTGATCTTAATGAAACAGCGGCGATGGAGCGATTGAATATAAATTCTGAAAGTATAGTAACCGCAGAACTAACGTCTAGTGCCACAAAGAAAGCTAATACTAGAGATAGGTTTGGCTGGGTAGAATCATCTCAAAATAGGAAAACATCTCCTGCACCGCGGCAAGATAAATCTGCTGATGAAAATACCGCATCACACGATTCAGCAGAATCGCCAGAAAGAGACACTAGTGAAGATGATGATACAGACAAAAGTAGTAACACAACAGGTTTGGGTCATTGATAGATAATTTACCGGAGATTACATATGTTTAGTACTAAAAAAGATTTCTTTGCTCATTTGGAAAAAGATAACTCTCAGGTCATTGACTGTAGTAACAAAGAGCTTAAAGGTAGTGACTTGCCAGAGATCATTAAAATTATAAAAGGCAAGGAAAAAGTCACAAAGCTCAATATTAGCTATCTAGGTATAGGATTAGAAAACATTGAGTTGCTAAAAGAGTTAGTACTGATTACAAAGGGATTACAGACACTCAATTTGAGAGAAAATGATTTAGGCAATGATGGTGTACTTAACATGATTAGTGATCCAAAATTAATTGACTTGGTTAAAAATATCGACTTTAATTTTGGTAACAATGACATTAATGATGATGGTTTGAAGTTGCTTTTTCCAATGGCAGAAGCCGGGAGAATATCTCCAGCATCGCTATTATCAATTATTGTTGGTAACCCTATTTATGATGAACAACTGGTTGAAGACTGTAGAAATCTGTATAAAGCAAAAACCAATAAAAATGTAGATGAAACTGAACTTAGAGATGATAAAGAAAGCACTGATTCTCTAACACAAGACAGGGCAAATACTACAGGTTCAGCTATACTTCCTGATCATTTTTTCTCAAAAACTGCTACTCCACGTACGTCCGATACATCCTCAAAAGCACCCAGCACTCCTTCATCTGGTACAACTTCTAAAACTTCTACACCTCCTAGTGACGAGGTTATTAATACACGTACACGTAAGTTAAGTAAATCAAATGATTCAGCTGATTAAATAGTAATTAGCAGGGAGCATAACACGCTAACACAGGCCAAATTTCCAGTAAATTATATTACTGGAAGTATCAAAATTGCCACTTTCGTGGATTTAAATTGAAAGAGACGCATTGTATTGGAAAGGATTGAAACTTTGCTCGTGGCAGCGTGATTCTTGACACCATTAGCAGACACTTGAAATTGAAACGCTAATTTGCTCGTGGGGCCGCTCGATTTGCAGGGTTGTTTGTATAGGCAGTTAATGCTCCATCTACCTTTTCTTTTTTCAATTCATCAAAAAAAGCCTCTGCCAATTTTTCTTTCCCTAACCTTTGATCTGAATAATAGAGAAATTTTCCTTTTTCGCCTATTACTGAATCGATTAATTTATTGAATTCCCCTTGTGTTGTGTTACCTAACCTAGACATTGCTTTCATGCAGTTAACAAATCTTAATTTAGCAGCCGTATTTTTTTCTGCAAAAAATGGTAAGCAATCTGTCATCACACGATTAAATACTTGCTGTGCAGCCAACTTAGGATTTTCTGATCCAAACGTGATTAATATTTGTGAATCCAGTTCTGATTTAGTAATACTTCCTTTGTGCTTCGTTAGTACAGTATTTTCTGGTAAATCTTTTACGATATTTAGTAACGCTTTAGCATAGTCTTTAAATTTCGACTCTTTCAAAAACTTATAGCGATCATCAAAATAAGCCTCTAAAAAGTCTTTGCCAAATTGATTGATTACATGCTTAGAATAGGTTTCTGTATCCATATTTTTTGAGATATTTGTTAAGGTGTTGCTTAATGTCGTTAACTTTTTTGTAATGTCAGAATTTTTTTCATCTTTATCTATTTTTATTTTGATCGCATTTAATATTGTTTGTGAAATTTCTGTGTTTGCATTGTCCGTAAAAAAGTTAGTTTTATGTTCATCTGATACTGGCCCACTGATTTCTCTTCTTGGTGAAGAATCAGGAGATGTATCAGTCGAAGATCCGGGCGTAGCGGTTGGTGTTGTACCTGACCTATTCTGTCTGAATGACATATATCGCTCCTTGTATTAGGCTATATATTAAGCTTAGTACAAGACAGTGTATTTGCCAGTGCGACGTAATCAATTCAATCTATTCATTTATTTTTCTCGCAAAGGAGTGCTCTAGAGCAATTCTAGCTTTTCAAGAATTTGCGCTATCGTGAGTAATTCTCTTTTATTCAAGCATTTTAACTTATTCTTAATGTTCTCAAGAAAATATTCTACTGTTCTATAGGAGAGATCTAAGTCTATTGCTGTTTCTTTAGCTGTTTTACCTTGCAGAAGAGAGGATATGCAAAAGTCCGTTGAAATTTGAAAGAGTGGCTCTTTCATGGAATACTGTATTTTCGACGATTCAGTACCCAAACACTAGGAGCCACAAATGTTAGTAAACACGAAGCAAA
>CAJCIZ010000071.1 GCA_903970525.1 Myxococcales bacterium
CTTAATCATGATTTCTTCGCCTGTAAATGGATTAATTCCTTTACGAGCTGCTCTTGCTGGTTTCTTGACAACAGTAAACTTTGCAAGCCCTGGCATCACAAATACGCCTGGCCCACCTGATTTAATGTGTTTTTCAATCAACTGAGTTAAACAGTCAAATACAGCAACGACTTGTTTCTTGGAAACATCCGTTACCACTTCCGAGATTGTTCTAATAAGGGCACTCTTTGATAATGGCTCCTTGATCGCTGGCATCTTCTTTGATGCAACGCGAGCAGAACCATTCGCAGACTTCCTTTTCGTTTTACTAGCAGACTTCTTGACAGCCATGTTATTTCCTCATTAAAAAAATAAAAAGACAACAAATAAAATAGCATTTTCTACGAAAAATGCGAGTGTTTTTTTATCAAAAAGAGAAAAAACAGGGAAAAATTCACATAAAAAAGCCAAAAATACAAAAAAAATAGCCTATTAATGGAAAAGTGACTATAAAAAGTTGGCTCGCCCATGCTGATATCGATCAACTATCTTCGCAATAAAACACGCGAGCCATGTCAAAATTACTATACCTCTTCCGGTAAGCGCACGGTCAGCACATCACAATTTGCACCATGCAACACCGCATTAGCAGTTGAACCGAGCAGCAGAGACAAACCATGACGCCCATGGCTGCCACAGATAATTAAGTCCACTTTTACTTCATCTGCAATCTTCAGAATTTTTGTTTTCGTAGGACCTACTTCCACATGTAAATCCGCTTTTTCAACATGCAGTTGCGCCCCAAGTTTTTCCATTGCTTGTCGCGCTTCTTCTATTAACTGGCCTTCTATGTCTTCAACGCCTAAATACGCGTAACTATAACCAGGCAACGGTTCAACTACATGCACAATGGATAACTTAGCGCCTGTGTAGCCACGAATCTCGCGCACTTTATGGATAAGAAAATCTGTGTCCTCAGATAAATCCGTTGCATATAAAATGTGTTTGTACATAATTCTTCCTTTATCCTTTGTTAAACACTGACCCCTGCCTTGGAAAATACGATATGACCATTTTCTAACTGAAACGAAATCATATCACCTGGTACAAATTTACCAGCCAATATTTCTTTCGCCAAGGGATTTTCAATATATTGCTGAATGGCACGTTTCAAAGGCCTGGCGCCATAAACCGGGTCATAACCAGCCTTAGCCAGAAACTCAAGCACCGCATCATTAATTGTAAGCCCATACTCTCTTTCCATTAAGCGAGCACGTACCCGTGTCATTTGAAGCTCAGCAATAGTCTTTATTTGCTGCTCATCAAGCGGATGAAACACCACCATTTCATCGATTCGATTAAGGAACTCGGGCCTAAAGTGCTTACTAACCACTTCAAGCACCGCTTTCTTCATTGCAAAATAATCGCCGTGATGGGAAATTTCCTGAATTAAATCAGAACCGAGGTTAGATGTCATTACAATAACCGTATTACGAAAATCAACTGTTCGACCTTGACTATCTGTGAGCCGTCCATCATCTAATACTTGTAATAAAACATTAAATACATCTGGATGTGCTTTTTCCATTTCATCAAGCAAGATCACAGAATAGGGTCGTCTACGAATTTGCTCAGTTAAATAACCCCCTTCTTCATACCCAACATAGCCGGGTGGCGCCCCCAATAAGCGTGAGACCGAATGCTTTTCCATAAATTCAGACATATCTAAACGCACCATTGCTTCTTCGGTATCAAATAAAAAGCTAGCGAGTGCTTTACATAACTCAGTTTTACCAACGCCAGTTGGACCTAAAAACAAAAATGAACCAATAGGCTTATTTGGATCAGATAACCCTGCACGTGACCGCCTAATCGCATGACACACTGCAGTCACCGCCTGGCTTTGGCCGATAATCCTTGCATGCAAGGCTTCTTCCATATGAAGTAACTTTTCTTTATCACTCTCTAACATTTTTGCAACTGGAATATGTGTCCATTTTGATACAACTTCTGCTACCTCCTCATCAGTGACCTTATTACGCAGTAACTGAGTTTCTTTATGCGGCACATTACTGTCTGCGGCTTTCAACCGTTTTTCAAGTTCTGGTATTTTTCCATATTGCAGTTCAGCCATCTTTGACAAATCACTGTTACGACGTGCATTTTCAAACTCCATTTTTGCCTTTTCGAGTTCAGTCTTGATCGCATTTGCATCTTGCAATGAACCCTTTTCTGCTTTCCAGATTAAATCCAGTTTTTGGTACTCACTTTCTAATTTTGTCAAATCAGCTTGCAATTTTTCCAAGTGCTTTTTTGATGACTCATCTTCTTCTTTCTTTAAGGCTTCACGTTCAATTTTAAGTTGGATAATTTTACGATCCAGCGTGTCCATCACCTCTGGTTTTGAATCAATCTCCATACGAATATTACTTGCTGCCTCATCAATCAAATCAATTGCTTTATCAGGTAAATTACGATCAGTGATATAACGATGAGACAATGTCGCTGCAGCAACAATCGCAGAATCAGTGATATCGACACCATGATGCACTTCATAACGCTCTTTTAAACCGCGTAAAATTGCGATGGTATCTGTCACCGATGGTTCATTCACTAACACACGTTGAAAACGTCTTTCAAGCGCTGCATCTTTC
>CAJCIZ010000072.1 GCA_903970525.1 Myxococcales bacterium
CTTCTTTTCTAAAGCTAAAATTATTCAACGCATACACTATTTTTTTAGTTTTTGTGATGGGATCAGGCTCAATTTGTTTATTTCTAAAATCATAAACAGCATAAATGCCGAATACAGCCGCAACAGCTAATATGCCAATCAACACCGATGAATCGACCTGACTAAATCCATTTCGAATATCAAAAAGCTTAGGATTGAAATAAACTTGCGCCAACTGCGTATCATTCGTAAAACTAAAGAATGTCAAAATAAAGATAGAAGCAGCCGCAGGAATGAATCTCCAATCATAACCTATCGCATTATAAATTTGAAAAAGAATTGTTGAAATCTCTTCATTATCAATCGCACCGCCGGAGTAAAGAATCTTCATATAACTTTCACCGACGCCAAGCGATTCCAACCATGCTTTCGATTTTTCTTTCTCATCATTCTCTAGTTTTTGGTCTAACCCTTTCCGTGTATCAAGACCCTTAAATTTATTTAATATAAGTTGCTCAGCACAGACAATGGATTGTTCTTTTAACTGATGGATCTCATCCAGTGCTTCAATTTTAGCATCAATATAATTGTCAAAGATGTAATAAATAATTGCTAAGGCAGAAAGCGCTAGCGTGACAACGGCAGGACCAGCACCATCCATATCATTTTTAAAATCTACTTTAAAATTATTGTTAATACCATAATGTACGGCGACACCTAATGCTGCAACTTGACGCGAATCCAAAGCAGCTTTGAACAACTGACATAAACCACTCCAAAGAGCCAGTAATATACGGTATGCCGTCCAAGGTGAATAGTTTTCAGAGAATTGAGACTCTTGATACGCATTCAATTCACTAATCAGTTTTTTAGCTAATGTTTTCGGGTCTGGAACCTGTCTGCTTTGATATAAGTCATAAACACCATAGACACCAAATGCCGCTGCAATCGCTAACAAGTTAATTAAAAAAATTGAACTGGGTTCAGTAAACCCATTACGAATATCAAAGTACTCAGGATCAAAATAAACTTGCGAAAGCTGTATTTCATTAGTAAAACTAAAAAAAGTCATGGTAAAAAGATAAATACTCGCTGGCAAAAGCAACCAATCGGTATGCAGAGAACGGTAGAGATTTAAAAGAATTTCGGCTTTTTGCGCATCACTTTCGTGAGGGGAACGTAGTGCATTAATATGATCGTTATCCAGCCCTATTGAAGTTAACCACGCTAATGATTTGTATGACTCTCTCTCAATTTTTTCTAAGATTTTATCTCTAGCGAGTTTTGCAATCTGCTGATTTAACGTTACAACTTCTGGCAAAGCATTTAACTTTGCATCCATATCGTTTCGATACAAGTAATAACCGATAGCAGTCGTTGAAATACCTGTCGTGACAGCCGCGGGGCCCGCACCATTGAGGTCACCCTTAAATTCCACTTTAAACATATTACTAATGCCAAAATGGGTCACAACGCCTAAGACAGAAGCGACACGAGAAGCTGAAATGGCTTTGAGGAGTTTGCCTAATCCCTGACCTACACGAGAATCTTGAATAGCTTTGAAGCGTACGCCTATCCCATTTACGATATCAGTTAGAGCCATTTGCTTCCCCGTTATCTAGATCTAATTTTATGGTTGATTATTGTACTCAATTACTAGGTGTTGTAGCAATATTAAATTCGACTTTCTTTCTGGTCAATAATTGATCAGTTTAGGCATCTGGTTGAATATTGTAGAGTCGCAGGGTGCCTTCCATGATTTTCTCAAAGACTGGTGCAGAAACAAAACCACCTAGGTACTGTTTGCCATGGGGGTCATGAATCACCACCGCCACTACAAATCGTGGATGACTGACCGGCGCTACCCCTACAAAAGAAGAATGATAACGATGCTTTTCATAGCCATGCGCACCAGTCATATGGGCTGTCCCGGTTTTACCGGCTACACGGTAACCTGGCACATGGGCCAAATAACCCGTTGCTTTCTTTTCTGTTGTGTCTTTTTCTAAAAGTGCGAGCATGGCTTGAGCGACTTTTGGAGAAATGACTTGCTGGCCATGTGGCACCGTATCCAGCTTAATCAAAGAAACAGGGCGCTTAATCCCATTATTGGCAAAAATAGAATACGCCTGGGCTAATTGTAAGGCTGTCACAGACATCCCATAGCCGAATGAGAGCGTGGCTAGAGCAAAGGGTTTCCAGACAGGTCGATTGACCAACCTACCCGCTTGCTCGCCTGGGAAACCTATTCCTGTCATTTCTCCAAAGCCCACTCGGTGCAACATGCTCCATAGTGTCTCTGGCGGCAGGGTCAAAATCATTTTTGTCGCGCCTACGTTACTGGATAGCTGCAAGACTTGTGCTAGCGTGATTACACCATTATCGTGTTCATCACGCACGAGGTTGCGTCCCACTCGCATCCAGCCTGGTGACGTATCCACTGTTGAATCTGCATTATATTTTCCGCTATCAATTGCACTGGCGAGACTGAAAGCTTTCATCGTTGAGCCTGGCTCAAAGATATCTGTCACCGCTCTATTTCTAAAAACATCACTCGCATCATGCGCTCGATTATTCGGATTAAAAGATGGCAAGTTCACCATAGCCAACACTTCACCGGTCTGCACATCTAACACAATCACAGAACCGGATACCGCGAGATTTTGCTTCACGCCTTGCATTAATTCTCTATATGCTAAATATTGGATGCGTTTATCAATACTGAGTGTTAAATCATTTCCGGGTTTTTGTTCTTGCAAGGATTGAACTTCAGTGACGGCTCTGCCCATTCTATCTTGAATCACGACTTTTTCGCCGGTTTTACCGCTTAGCCAATCGTTGTAGGCTAACTCTAAACCTTCTTCACCTTTATCATCGATATTCGTAAAACCGACTACGTGAGCTGCGACTTCGCCCTCTGGATAAAAGCGTTTGTAATCTTCTTGTAAATAAACACCCGGCAGCTTTTGCTTTCTTAAGGTTTGCGCTAAATCGGGAGAAATACCTCGTTTTAAGTAAACATATGCATGCGGTTTTTTGGCATTTTGTACGAGGGATTGAATACGCTTAGGATCCACATCTAATAATTGCTTGAGTGCTTGGATATTCTCTGGCGTCGCCAAAAATTCATGTGGATTCATCCAAACAGAATAAACCGCTGTGCTAACCGCTAACGGAAATCCATTTCTATCGGTAATCATGCCGCGAAACGCTGGCGTGGTCACCATATGCATGGTGCGCACATTACCTTGATGCTGTAAAAACTTACGATTGAAAATTGAGAGATCCATGATGCGGATAATCAGACCGATCACGACTAAGAGTATAAGGCCGATTAAAAGAAAAAAACGCGTTGGAAGAAATTGAGGTCTTGATTTGCCGATCACAGCCGTTTACCTAATATTTTTATTTTAAATGTGTAAACTGTCATTCCCATTCCTCTCTGTCATCCCCGCGCAGGCGGGGATCCATTCTTCCGGCTCTCTCATCTTTTTGAGTGCCAAAGTAGAAATGGATCCCTGCCTGCGCAGGGATTACAGCACTATTCCACAATCACCACAGACTTCCCACGAGGAACAACCATGCCCAATTGTTTTTCGGCAATATGTTGTACTCTAGCCTGTGTAATCCAGGTACTTTTCTCTAAAAGCAACTGGCTCCATTGTACATGGAGATGATCGCGCTCCAAAAGACTTTGTTGGATGCCAGCACTCATGCTCCGCGTCGCATTGGTCACATAGACTATGCTTAGCGCTGAAGTAATGATTGCCAACAGCAATACTAGGGTCGAAAACTGTGTTCTAGACCATAAAACAACGATGGCCCAGCTCCGAGATAATTCGCCTTGATGAGTAAAACGAGCGGCTGCGTTCATAGTAATTTCTCCGCAATTCGTAAAATTGCACTACGAGCTCGAGGATTTTCTGCAACTTCTTGCTCACTGGGTTTAATAGCACGTCCCACACGTTTCATGCTAGGACGATATCTATCATACTTGATAGGCAAACCTGCTGGAAAATCTTCCCCACGTTCTCCTGTTTGTATAAAGCGTTTTACTATCCGATCTTCTAATGAATGAAAGCTAATCACTAACAACCTTCCTTTTTGTTCTAATGCCTCTAAACTCTGCGTGAGTCCTTTTTTTAGATCTTCTAATTCTTGATTAACAGCGATACGAATTGCTAAGAAGCTTCGTGTTGCGGGGTGTTTGCCTTTCTCCCAACGGGGTATTGCTGCAGAAACTATATCTGCGAGTTGCTTAGTCGTTGTGATCGGTAGTTCTTTGCGTTTTTCAACAATGGCTCTTGCAATGCGGCGACCATATCTTTCTTCGCCATACTCAAATAATACCTTTGCTAATTCCTGCTCTTCTACTTTTGCAATCCACTCTGCTGCGTCTATTCCTTCTTCTGTATTCATGCGCATATCTAAATTACCTTCGCGCATGAAGCTAAATCCACGTTCTGCTTCATCAAGTTGCGGAGAAGATACGCCAAGATCTAATAAAATTCCACTAACTTTTCCAAAATAATTCAATTTTTCTAACTGTTTTTGCATTGTAGAAAAAGAACCATGAAAAATAGTAAATCGCGGATCACTTCCCATGCGTTGTTTTGCGAAGGCAACAGCGATGGGATCTTTATCAAAGGCAATTAATTTTCCGTTTGGGCCTAATTTACTGAGTATCGCAGCAGCATGACCGCCACGACCAAATGTTGCATCTACATAAACTCCGTCCGTTTTAAGCGCGAGATTGTCTACTACTTCTTGCAGCATTACGGGCAGATGTTTATTGGTTTCTTCTATCATTCTGACTGCCACCATATTATTATTCCTGTTTCGTTTTGCGTTCTCTTATAATGAGAGTGACTGTAATTCCTCGGGTAAATCTGTATCTTTCGATTCCTCGTCTATCCAATCGTTACGTCTTTGTTGCCAATGCTCTGCATCCCATAACTCAAATTTCTTGCCCTGCCCTATTAAAGTCGCTTGTTTTTTTAATCCGGCGTATTCGCGAAGTTGTGGCGGCAACAAAATGCGACCGTTGTTGTCAAATTCAACTTCGGTAGCATGTCCAATCAATAATCTTTGAATGCGTCGAGCAGCGGCGTTAAAACTGGGGAGGGTAGCTAATTTGTTTTCGATTTCTTCCCATGCGGCGATGGGGTACATGAGTAAGCAGCGTTCTTCGGTGTCTATCGTCAGCACAACGCATCCGCGGCTCTCGTGTATTAAGCGGTCGCGGTAACGGGTAGGCATAACTATCCTTCCCTTTACGTCTATGTTGACTCCGTTCACGCCTCTAAACATTTTCATGCTCCCAAGTACCAACGGGAAATAGGTCTTTCCCTGGGATTAATATACCACTATTTCCCACAATAAACCACTTTCCACCACAAAATTTTTACTTGAAATGATAATCTTATGGAGATTCCCACTTATGGTTATCCCTTAGGCTTTAGTTTGGGTATGAATTTCAGAAAGCCACGAGCACAGCACGCCACACCGTCATTGCGAGCGTTAGCGAAGCAATCCAGCTTTTTCACCTCTCCCCTTGCGGGAGAGGTCGGCGCGAAGCGACGGGTGAGGGGTGCTTGTATATAAAAACAGGCGAGTTCGCGAGTACCCCTATGAACGAGAGCGACTGGAAGCCAGGGATGGCTCCCTAATCACATGGACGTGATGCTTGGAGCGGCTCGATCATAGGGGTACTCACGAACTTGCGACATTTGAAAATTGCGGTATTGGGAAACTAAGAACTTAAAAGTAAATAAAAGAAGAGTCAGCCGATAAGCCGGGTTCTGTCGTGGACAGCCATTTATCTGGGATGTCTGTCACCAGACACCTCAAGCAACCTACCCGAGCTTGGTGTGGGTCACACTTGATGAATAACATTAAGTTATTCACGTAAGCTCCTATTTGGTC
>CAJCIZ010000073.1 GCA_903970525.1 Myxococcales bacterium
TGCGCAACCGACACCACCTCCACCGCCGCAACAACAACCCGAACCCGTTAAGCCTGTGCAAGAAGTGCAAAAGCAACCAGTGGTAGACGTGCAAAAACAACAACAAGCCATCGCGTTAATGGAAAAGCGTAAGAAAAAATTAGAAGCGCAAAAAGCGCTACAAAAACAATTATTAGATGATTTGAAAAAGCAAACCAAGAACGACAAATTGGCTAAGCAAAAAGCGCTTGAAAAAGCCATGGAAAAAGAATTGAAAGAACAAGCTGAAAAATCTTTGCAGCAACAATTATTACAAGCACAAAAACAAGCAAGCGGCGCAAAAGCGCGTGGTGAAGTGAATAAGTATAAAGCGCTTATCTTGCAAGCGATCGCGAGACGCTGGTTAGTGCCTGCTGGCGCCGATAAGAGTTTATCCGCGCAATTATTAATTCGCGTGGCACCGGGTGGGGTTGTGTTAGATGTGCAAGTGACAAGAAGTAGTGGGGATGTTGCCTTGGATCGTTCTGCGCGTGATGCTGTCTTTAAGGCTTCACCTTTACCGGTGCCAGAAGACGAGAATGCTTTCGAACCGTTTAGGCAGTTTGTTCTCAAAGTGAAGCCTGAGAATGTTGTGGTGAATGAAGCGAATGATGACTAGTAAACCCCCGTCATTGCGAGCGAGAGCGAAGCAATCCAGATTTTTATGCCACTCGAGCAAGAAACATTAAAGCCTAGATTGCTTCGCTCGCGCTCGCAATGACGCGTAACTTATGGTATAAAAATCCAGCCAAGCTGGGAGAGGACTTATGCGTAAATTATCTGCGGTTTTATGTTGTATTTTTACAATTGTTTTATCAAATTCTGCGTTCGCCATATTGAATTTAGAGTTAACGAGTGGTGTATCGGGAGCGGTGCCTGTCGCGATCGTGCCATTTGCTGGGCAAGGAGAAGCGCCTGTCAATGTGTCAGATGTTATCAATACCGATTTACAAAATAGCGGACGTTTTAAAGTCTATGGTCGCAATGATTTCAGCGACACACCTAGCACGATTCAAGACGTTAAATTCAAAACTTTCCAAGAGTTAGGCACAGATGATGTTGTGATTGGTAGCGTGCGCTCAGTCGGCGGCGATCGTTATCAAGTCAGTTTCCAAATGCTTGACGTGTTTAAAGGGAAAGACAATGCGAAAGGCTCAGTGACACTTGATCAGACGATGACAGTATCAGGCAATCAATTACGTCGTTTAGCGCATCATATTAGTGATTTGATTTACCAACAAATTTTAGGCGTGCGCGGCGTATTTTCTACGCGTCTGGCTTATATTGTTGTGCATCGTTCTGATAATGGCGCCACACGATATATTCTGGAAGTGGCAGATCAAGATGGCGAAAATGCGCATCCTTTATTGAGTTCCACTGATCCTATTATGTCTCCCGCTTGGTCACCCAATGGTAAGCAAATTGCTTATGTTTCTTTTGAAGGCCAAAGAGCTTCTATTTATATCGAAGAAGTGAGTAGCGGTTCCAGGCAGCTAGTCAGTCAATATAACGGTATTAATGGCGCGCCAGCTTGGTCGCCCAATGGCAAAAAATTAGCCTTAGTCTTATCAAAAGACGGTTCGCCCAATATCTATGTTTTAGACCTAGGTTCACGCCAATTAACACAAATGACCCATGATTGGTCTATTAACACAGAACCAGCTTGGTCCCCAGATGGTAAGACTATTGTCTTTACCTCTAACCGAGGGGGTGGGCCACAGATTTATCAGTTAAATGTCGCAAACCATGCGATTAACCGGATCAGCTACGATGGCGATTATAATGCCCGTGCCTCATTCACCGCGGATGGCAGCCATATCGCCATGTTGCACCGTGAGCATGGGATTTATAACATAGGCTTATTGGACTTGAATGGCGGTAATTTCCGTTTGCTGACCAATTCAGGCGTCGATAATGAGTCTCCTAGCATAGCGCCAAATGGAAGTATGGTATTATATGGCACGCTTTCAAGTGGCCGCAGCGTGCTAGGCATGAGCTCCGATGATGGTAAAGTTCAGCTCAAATTGCCCGAGCGAAATGGGGAAGTACAAGACCCCGCTTGGTCGCCATTTTTATCTTGATGCGTTTATTTTTCTGAGTATACTCAGGCGATGACTAATAAGGGAGAGCAACAAATGAAACTAAAAGAATCGATTAAAATCATGTTGGTCACATGCAGCTTGGTTGCATTAGCAGCGTGTTCCTCTATGCATAAACACGATAATGGGTCAGCGGATGTGGCGGATGCGAGTGGTGGCGGCGCGCAAACCTCAGGCGCAGGTGAAGGCGATAATTTTGCGGATACTAGCAATTTATCTCCAGAACAGTTATTAGCAAGGCGCACTTATTATTTTGAATATGATAAGAGTGAAGTACGTGATGCTGAAAAAGCAGCTATCTTTGCAAACGCAGATAACTTAGTTGCCCATCCTAGAGCGAAAGTGCTTTTAGAAGGTCATACCGATCCACGTGGCAGCCGCGAATATAACATTGCTTTAGGTGAGCGTAGAGCGAAAGCCGTAGAAGATTTATTGAAGTCAAAAGGTGTCAATCCCAGTCAAATTCGTGTGATTAGCTATGGTGCAGAACGTTTAGCTGTTCCAGGTCATGAGGAAGGTGATTACCAAAGGGATAGACGTGTCGTATTAGTTTATTTGCAGCATTAATCTATGATGAAGACAATATTAAAACGTAGTTTTTTTGTCGCGATACTAGCCAGTGTCGCGATCACTGCTTTTGCGGAAGATGCGCCAGTCTACGATGTAGATAATTATCCACCGCAATTTGATGGGCAAAGTGATGGCGGCACACCAGCGCCAGCAGCACCTCGTCCTGCGCAGAAAGTCGAAGCACAAGAAGATCAAACTTCACAGCCTTTACAGCCATTGAGTTTAGATCAGCGTGTGTCTCGCTTAGAGCAACAAGCGAATAATTCTTTGCACTCTGATGCGTCTACTAAATTGCAAGATGCGCAAACTGAAATCCAATCGCTGCGTGGTCAAGTGGAAGAATTGACACATCAATTGCAAACTTTGCAAGCTCAGCAAAAGAAAATGTATTCTGATATAGATAAGCGGTTGAGTCGTAAAGGTGGTGCTGCTGCCGCAGCGCCAGCAGCAACCGCGCTGAATCAAAATCAAAGTGATGCGAATTTTGATGCGAGTGATTCTGATGCAGATAATAACGCTGATTCAGATACACCAGCGGATACGATCAAAACGTCAAAAACAAAATTGGCATTGCCGCCTTCTGCAGTCGGATCAACTGATAAAGTGTTAGGCACTTCAGATGATACTAAATCAGTAGCCTCAGCCGATGCGCAACCTAACAATGCAGAAGAACAACAAATTTACCAAAGCGCTTATAACTTAATTAAAGCGAAAAAATACGACCAAGCCGCAAAAGCATTACAAAAAATGTTGCAGAAATATCCTAGCGGACAATTTGCAGCAAATGCGCATTATTGGTTGGGTGAATTATATGGCTTAATGGGTAAGAACGATCAAGCTGTCACAGAGTTTACGTCAGTTGTGACAAATTATCCTGACAGTCCAAAACTAGCAGATGCGCAATTAAAATTAGGGCTTATTTATGCAGCACAATTTAAGTGGCCAGATGCAAAAACCGCATTCAAGAAAGTTGTGAGTACTTATCCAGGGACCTCGTTTGCACGCTTAGCATCGGAACAGCTAAAGCAGATCAAACAAGCAGGCCACTAATGAGTCGGCTACGCATCACTGAAATCTTCTATTCTTTGCAAGGCGAAACAAGGACCGTGGGCTTGCCCACGGTTTTTGTGCGTTTAACAGGCTGTCCTTTACGTTGTGGCTATTGTGATACGGCTTATGCGTTTCATGGCGGTAATTGGATTGAGATAGACGATATTCTGAAGCAAGTCGCAGAATATGGGGCGCATTATGTGACAGTGACTGGGGGTGAGCCCTTGGCGCAGAAGCCTTGTTTGGAATTGTTAGAGCGTTTATGTGATGTGGGCTATGAGGTGTCATTAGAGACCAGTGGCGCGCTTGATGTATCAGGTGTCGATCAGCGTGTCGTCAAAGTAGTTGATATCAAGACACCGGGCTCAGGTGAGGTCACAAAGAACTTATTTGACAATCTGACGCATATTCTCCCGCATGACCAAATCAAATTTGTGATTTGTCACAGAGAAGATTATGAGTGGTCTAAGAATATACTGCAGCAGTACCAGTTAAATAAAAGTTGTGAAGTCTTATTTTCCCCCAGTGCAGGCCAGCAGCCCCCAGGACTCTTGGCAGATTGGATCATAGAAGACCGCTTGCCGGTCAGGCTACAAGTTCAATTACATAAATATTTATGGGGCGACGTCCCTGGACGTTGATATTTCTATATAAACCGGTATCATTACCCCCTCTAGTTTTTACCCTCTACGGGTCGTTAGCTCAGTCGGTAGAGCAGCAGGCTTTTAACCTGTTGGTCCTGCGTTCGAATCGCAGACGACCCATCAAATAATCCAAAAATTCCATGCAAGTTAGCCATTCCTAGCGTTCCACATCATTTTCGCTGTTATATCTTTATAAAAAATAGTATCGATTGACGATAATATCGTTATGCGATAATATAGGATGATCCGATGATTAAAAGTTTTAAGTGTAAGCAAACACAAAAACTCTTTACGGGTATGTTTATTAAAAAGTTACCAGTTGATCTTCAACGAATTGTTTTGCGTAAACTCAAAATGCTAGATGCTGTGACGTTACTTGATACATTAAAGGTTCCACCAGGCAATAGATTAGAAGCATTAAAGGGTGATCGTAAAGGTCAGCATAGTGTTCGAGTCAATGACCAGTGGCGCATCTGTTTTGTTTGGAGCGAAGGAAATGTATTCGAAGTAGAGATTGTTGATTACCATGATTGAGGTGCAACCATGACAAAACGAAATTTATCTCCAATACATCCGGGTGAAATATTATTAGAAGAATTTATGAAGCCAATGAATATTTCCCAATATAAATTAGCAAAAGACATCCATGTCGGTGCGATTCGCATCAGCGAAATTATTCATGGCAAACGTTCTATTACTGCTGATACAGCAATTAGGTTAGCGCGATATTTCAGAATGGAAGCGAAGTTTTGGATAAACCTGCAAGCTTCTTATGATTTAGAAAAAGCGATGAAAGAATCATATAAAACTATTTCACATGAGATTAAGCCATTTGAAGATGCGGCATAAATGAGCCAACAGATAAAGCAGTAAAAACAGAAGGTGGAAAACGTGCTGCGCTGATATGGTCAGCGCGTTTAAAACGCGTATTCAATATTGACATACAGATCTGCGAGGCGTGTGGAGGCAAAGCTAAGGTTGTCGCCTGTATAGATGATCCGTTGGTTATAGAAAAGATACTCACGCA
>CAJCIZ010000074.1 GCA_903970525.1 Myxococcales bacterium
TAAAATGGAAGCCTGTGTTAAGCTGGGCGCTGATTATGTCATCAATTATAAGCATCAACCGCTTGAAAAAAGCATTCTCAAATTTACCAATAATCAAGGTGTAGATGTGGTTCTTGATTGGGTGGGTGGTGAATATCTCGAGATGCACATGAAATTGCTGCGTAAAAATGGTCGTCTGATCTGTATTAATACCCGTGAATCAAAGCATCAATTAGATTTTGAATTATTGCTCGGAAAATGTTTAACGATAACTGGATCGTTACTGAGGCCATTACCCCTTACAGAAAAAGCGAAGATAACTCAAGAAATTGAGATGCATTTGTTACCTCTGCTAATGTCGCAACAAATTAAACCGCTTATTTCCTGCGTGATGCCATTAGAGAATGTCCAAAAAGCGCATCAGATATTGGAAGAGAGTACGCACATTGGGAAAGTCATTTTATCTGTGAATCAATAACGCACCTTACTAGGAAAACCTAGTAGGTTGCCACCAGTAAAGATAATTAGCTTATCTACTGGTTATTGATGTGAATATTTTATAGCAATTACCAACAAACTCTATGTGCTGCAATCCAAAAGCCAGCGCGATTATAGTGGCCGCCTACGATTCTGCAGTTATAGCCGTTTCCATAATAGCCAACAGGGTAGTAGCCTGCTCTGTGATAACCATAACCTCGATGATAATAACCATACCCACGACGATAATAGGCCGATGCATCCATTGATCCTGCTAATAGACCAAGCAATACTAGAAAAGTGACTAGCAGCTTGGAAAACTTTCTGTTCATAAATCCTCCTCGATCTTTGTTATAGATCTATTATAAGTCTACACCTTTGCTGCAATATCGTACAAAAATAAACCATTTTTATTTTTTAAAAAGGTAAATAGTTATATAAACCAAGGATCTAAAGTCATTGAAAAACATCACTATTTATAGGAGTGAATCTTATTGTTTTATATGGTTTTTTAAAGACGGACGGCCAGATGGTGCGACTTGCCTCATGCGTTGTTAGCAAAAATCCCTGGAAATTCAGATTTTCAAGATTAAGATATATCTCCTATTTTACTTTTGAATCCAATAAATATGATACAAAACATACAAAATCAGCTAAACAAATTAATGATGTTCGAAAAAAGCATCCTTAATGCGAGTATTAAATTTAGACTCAATCGTTTAATAAAAAACATTCAGGAGCTGCTTGGTTCCGTTTCCGATCATTCGTCACCCGTGGCCCTTCTGCAAAAACAAATTGCCTTGATGGTGGAATGTGAATTAGATGATATTCGAAAAGGGATTGAACCCTATGATTATTATCAAGAGAGGTTTCGCAACAGTTTATTCGTTTTGGACAATGCAAAAAATTATCGTCACCTCTCGATCGCAACATTGGGGAAGAATAGGAACCATTAATTTATCTGTTTTTAATGAAACTGAAGCAATGACTTTAGTTAAAAACAGTCTAGAAAACACGACAGATCTCACGAAGTCAACAAAATGATAATGATATTGCGTGATTATTCATTTATTGATGTCAATGGAAGCAATATTTCTCTACATATACTTCTACAAGAAGTCATTAAGATTCAGATGAGCATGGCAGAGAAAGATAGATTTATTACTTTAATTTTAGATGTGTTATACAATGAAATACCCGCAATTACTTGTCAACACGCTGTAGTTGAGCATTCGTTTTCTGAAATATCTTCGCTTGTCTCCCATGCTAATGTGTTTTGTCATTATGCTATAGAAAGAACGATTAACCCAAAAAAACTCATCAACTTGTTGATAGATGCCAGTGATTTTCGAGGGCGAACTGAAGAAAATGTTGATGAAGGCTCTGCGATGTTAGAGCGTGCAGATAAACTGATTCACTGCATACCGAATGAACTCTCTACCATCTATAATGACCAGATTGCTAAAGTTCGATTTGCAGCTCTTAAAGATAGCAATAACTGGAATAAGGCGGTTCGAGATCTCACTGCTTTACAGTTAGAAGCTCAGAAAAAACTATCAAAAATCGAATTTATAAAGCTTGAAGAATTATTGTTATATGAGCTTATGCGACTACATATCCATTTACGAAACTTTGATGAGGCAGATAAAATTTACAAGGCCTATCTTAAGAATCACAATGATACTGGTGCATATGCTCATGAAATTGCATGGGTCTATCATTATAAAGCCGATTATGATAAAGCGATTGAATTGTTAAGATTATCCCTTAAGCTGAAAGATGAATTTTATAAAACATCAATCAATTTACAATCTGCAATCACGAGAAGTCTATTAGGATTTTTTCTTTCGGTCCTTGGTCAAATAGAAGAGGCTATTTTTCATCTTAAGATTTCTCTAAACATCAATAACACTATAAGATCTGATCTAAAGGAAAAATTGGAGCATCCGTTTAGAGAGATGTATTTGGGTGAAGCGCTGTTTAGGGCTGGTGACTATCGAAAAGCAAAAGAGATATTTGAAACTCTATTTTCTAAGATGAAGCAACAGTTTAATAAAGATAAGCTGTTTAACAATTCTATTATTTTGTCGATCAGCAAAACCTATTGTCAACTTGGCATGTATAAACCTTGTTGTTGGACGGGTCAAAGAAAAAACTGAGCGATCCAGTCAAAGGTCTAGACACACACAATGGCGCTGGTTTGTTATTTTATCGAGGTGAAGCTCAATACTTGCAAGGAAATTTAAAGGAAGCGGACTCCGATCTAAAAGCAGCCTTCAAAACGCAAAGAACTATTTATAAAGAAACGCCCCATCCTTTTTTGACAGAAACCTTATCCTGTTTAGGGAAAGTTTATTTTTTAAATAAAGATTACTCGCAAGCAAAAAGTTATTTTATGCAAGCATTCAAAATACAAAGTGCTTATTCTTTTGTTAAATTCAATACAATTTTAGCGGAAATTCGTAGAGAGTTATGCAAATTTCTAAGAATGAATAACAAATTTGTGGTCGCAGAGCAAGAACTTGCTTATGTATTAACGATACAACGCAAAGCTTATCGCAATGATAATCACCCGGAAATTGCGATTACCTTAAATGAAATGGCAGAACTTGAAAATGCAAAAAACAACCCAGATCAAGCGATAAATTATCAAAAGCAAGCCCATGCTGTCTTAGCGTACAACGAGCTGACCCAACACCCTCTGTTTAAATGACTGATTGAAACGCTTTCTGGGCAAGCAATGAATAATGACAACACAGGTAGTAAACTTCGTTTAACATAGCATTGCAAGATTGAGTGTTAGCATATGACATTCCTGCAGGATTTGTGGTATATTGCGCGTTTTTTTAGAGGAAAAATATCATGTCAAACCCCGCCAAGAAGCCCACATTGACACCTTACATTTGTATCAACGGTGCAGCAGAAGCAATTGAGTTTTATAAAAAAGTATTTGGGGCGAAAGAAATTGAACGTCATTGCATGGGAGATGAGGGTAAAATTGCTCACGCTGAATTGATGTTCGGTACTACTTTAGTCATGTTAGCGGATGAATTTCCTGAATGGAATGCAAAAAGTCCTAAATCAATTGGCGGTACCCCTGTTTCTTGGGCGCTGCAAGTGCCAAATGTCGATGAAGTTTTTGCATTAGCTATCAAAGAGGGCGCGACAGAAATACAACCATTGAAAGATCAATTTTATGGTGAACGCGCGGGTTCCGTGATTGATCCATGGGGACATATGTGGCATGTGTCTACGCATATCGAAGATGTTTCTGAAGAAGAAATGAAAAGACGCATCGCTGAGTGGGAAAAGAACGGCGGATGTGGAGCTGACGCAACAAAATAGTTGCTTGGATGCATGATCATGTCAAAGAAGCGAACCAGCGGAGCCAAGGCGTGCTAGTTTCCAAGTTAATATTAGTGGGAAACTAGTGCGACTTGCTCCGTTTTCGTAAAACGATCATTTGAGTGATAACCCAGGATTAGGTATTATACAGCCCTTATTGAACGGTACAATGCGCCCCTGGAGCAAGCTTTGTGGTAGAAGAGTTTACGAAACATATCAAATCATGGTTGATCATCGTCATCCTGATAAATGTATTTTTTTTGTGCTACTCCCTCAATACGGGCGGTAATTCTGTGCTTTTTGCGACAGTTGCCAAAAATATCGTCACCAGCGGTAACTGGATTAATCTCATGGTTGATGGACAAGACTGGCTAGATAAGCCGCATTTTCCATTTTGGATCACCGCAGCCTCATTCAAGCTGTTTGGCATCCATTCTTTTAGCTATATTCTGCCGGGCATGCTTTTTAATTTACTGGGTGCCTATTTCACGTATCGAATCGGCAGATTTTTTTATAACTCGTCTACTGGGTTATTAGCAGCGCTCATCTACTTAACTGCACTACAAACCGTACAATCTTGTTTCGATATTAAAGCAGAAGCGTATCTGGTCGGCGAAATCATGCCTGCTTGTTATTACTGGTTACGGTATGATGCTGAAGCAAAAATAAAATACCTTGTGCTCGGTGCGTTTTTTACCGCGCTTGCCATGATGACAAAAGGATTATTTGTTCTCGTCACTATTATGGGCGGTCTCTTTTGTAGTTGGATTTACAAAAAAGAATGGCGCAATTTTGTGAGCTTGAAATGGTGGTCTGCGCTCGTTTTATCGCTTGTTTTTACGTTGCCAGAGCTTATTAGCCTTTATCTACAATTTGATGCGCACCCAGAAAAAGTCGTCTACGGTCAGACAGGTGTTTCCGGCATTGCATGGTTTTTTTGGGGAAGCCAGTTCGGCAGATTTTTCAATAATGGCTTTATTACGGGGAACAGCAAACCGTTCTTTTTCTATTATACTTTTCTGTGGGCATTTTTGCCTTGGTCGTTTATTTTTATTTTTGGATTGTTCCAAAAAATTAAAACCTATTATCGCAGCACACCCATAAACAAAACCAGATTCATTTATTTGTTTGGTTCTTTTGCCTTAACTTTTGCGCTATTCAGCGCAAGCAAATTTCAACATGAATTTTATATCAGTATTATTTTTCCTTTTGCAGCTATTATCTGTGCTAATACCTTGTCTGATCTTTGGCAGGAGAAAAAGTGGCTTAATCGAATCTTACTCATGCAGCTCTTGCTGGGTCAGCTTTTCCTCTTGATCGTTATCGGACTGAATGCCAATGCGCTTTTAAATAGTCATTCTAGTGAGATATTTGGACAATCTGTTATGGTCCTGCTAGTACTGATGATATTGTTCATGCTGGCTGCCTTTGTGACATTCTCATTAAACACCGTTACATTTATTAAAAGAGCCATTATTTGTCCAATATTTGCAATTCAATGTTTCTTTATTACCCAAACCTTGTTAGTCTACTCGGCTAACAATCATCACCATACTATTATCGGAAAGCCATGGATAAACGCGACGCCATTTTTCCCTTCAAACTTTGAAGAATAGTCATAGATAGGATTAACGCTAAGAATGAATAATAACGATAACACTGGATATTCAATTATCATCCCAACTTTTCGCGAATCTCAAAATGTTCCCGAGTTAGTTGCAAGAATTTCTCAAATCAAATTTGAGGAACCGTTTGAAGTGATTTTTGTCGATGACAATAGCCAAGATGGCATTGCAGAAGTGATTAGCCAATTACAAGCTCAATATCCATGGCTTAAATTAATTATTCGTTCTGAAAATAGAAGTCTCAGTGAATCGGTCATCGAAGGTTGCAAGCAGGCGCAATACGGGACTTTTATTGTTATGGATGCTGATCTTAGCCATCCACCTGAAAAAATCCCTGAGCTCATCGCAGCATTATCCATTCAAGATGTCGATTTTGTAATTGGTTCCCGTTATCAAGCCGGTGGCAGTACCGATGAGACATGGCCTGCTGCACGCAAACTCATTTCCCGAGTGGCTGCACAAATTTCGAAAACACTTCTCTCTATTAGCGTCCAAGATTCTTTGTCAGGTTTTTTTGCAATCAGAAAGGCTAAATTTCTTGAGGCAGACAAATTAAATCCAATTGGCTGGAAAATTGGCTTAGAGTTAATGATAAAATGTCATTGTAAAAAGATCATAGAAGTTCCTATTCGATTTTCAGAGCGTCAGCGCGGGGCTAGCAAATTGAATATTAAAGTTGTCTATAATTACATGCAGCATGTGCAGCGATTGATGTGTTATAAGCTTTCAAAAAATTAGCCTTGCAACCTACAATAATACATCTTCCCAATCATCCTTTTTGTACTTCGGATCTAGCCAGCCGCGCATGTCATCAGGCACTAAGCTCAATCGATAAATCACATCTGAATCTGAAGCATATTTCTTTTTCTCAAGTTGAATCACTGTTAGTGGTTCTATTGTTTTTCCATCTAACACAATTGCTTTTTTGCTATTTACCTTATAGTGCCCAGCAAAGTTAATTGAGATTTCTTGTTTGCCCGCAGCAACTTCTGGCGCGTAAATATAAATACTGCTCCAATAATGCTGATACTGCGTGTCTAAGTATTTTTTAATCGCAGGCGGCAGTTGATAAAATCGGTTGTTGTTCACGTAAAGTTTAATGGGCGTCCTTTGTAAGTTAGAAATAATTTCTTGATTAGTGATAGGTGTAACATAGAGTGAGGATAACTGCATCACAGGGAGTAATTTTTTTGTAGGCTGATATAAATATTCTAGCTCGGGCACAATGAGGTGTTTTAATCCCGGTATTGTTTGTTCTTTATTATAAAACAAGGGTTCGCCCGCCACGTAAAGACTGCCATCCGCCAACAAATGTTGAATCAAGTTAAAAGTATAGCGCTGATAACGCCCGTTAAAATCCGGCAACAGATCAAGCGTACGAAAAACGGGATAGATAATGCCGGTGAAAAATGTGATGAGTAACACTAAAAGCAAGCAAGTTTGTGCTTCTTTTTTACTAACGAGAAAATACCCGATAACGACGGCAATCAATCCAATCAACAAATAAGCCGGCGGCAATGAATATTTACAAAATAGTTGCAATAAACTAAAAAGATATAAAACAATTAATCCTATTGCGCCAGCTTTGCCAATGCTAATGATTTTGATACGGGTGTTGTCAAACAAAGCAAAAATCCAAGAAAAGAATGCTGTATATAATAAATAGAACGCAGGCAGCGTCACAGTTAAATTATAAGCAAATGGCTGTTTATATGAAATAAATGAAAATAATATCATCATGGCATAAACAGTAATAAAAATGCGTAATCCATAAGATGAATCTTGTGTCGGTCGCACGAACAAACTTAAAACGGCAAGCGGACATAATAAACAATACAATGGATTATTTCGTAAAATAAAATCCCAGAAAACAAAACGTGAACTAGAATAGGAATCAATCTCAGAGACGACATACGCTTCATAAAACACATTATGAAGCACAGTGTGCAAACTAGAGTAGTGCGCCCAGAATGCAATATAAGCTGCGATAGACAGACCAGCCGCGACATTAAAAGCAATAACCAGTCGCACAGCTTGCCATGAGCGATTAGTCAATAAAAAATAGGCTAGCCAAGCAATATTAGTCGCTACCCAATAGCCAAGCGCTTTTTGCGAAGCAGCGAATCCTATGCCTAGACAAATCCCCGCCAAAAAATATTTATTTTCAAAAATAAAAATGACGCTAATCAAGCAAAACCAATAGGCGATAATATCGACACGAATTTCAGTGGAATAATTAATAAAAAATTGTGTGAAAATAATCAATGCCAAACTGATTAAAATGGCCTTCGTCGGGAAAAATTTCTGTAACCAAATTGCGGTGCCTGCGAGAAATACAGTATTAATGACTGCGATAAAAGCTTTCGTATACAGTAAAGGTGTAATAACGCCATGGAAAAAATAAAGCGGCAGCGAAAGAATATAATAGCCCAACACAGTTTTATAAGGAGAAAAATCACGATAAGGCAACAAAGATTTAAATTGATACGTATGATAAGACAGCCATAAATCATCGACGGATAAAATAGTATAAGCAATAAAACAAAGCTGTATGGCAAAATAGGCCACGCAAAGTAATCCTATACTTTTATTGTCCGCTCGCACAATGACTCTCCATTACGTCAAATTTCGAGTATAATATACATCAGCTGTTCCCGCTAACATTACGCGATGGGGGTTTCTTAAGGGGGAGAATCGCGATTCTCCCCCTTAAGTGCAAGCACAAGCTTTGCTTGTGCGCAGCATATAAAATCATTCTGGAGTCCAAAGCTATTTAAGCCTATGAAATTGCCTATTTATTTAGATTATGCTGCAACCACCCCGATTGATCCTAGGGTCGTTGAAAAAATGCTGCACTACATGAGTGTTGACGGGGATTTCGGTAATCCAGCTTCGCTGTCGCACGCCTATGGTCAGGCAGCCAAGCAGGCTGTGGATTGGGCGCGCGCGCAAGTTGCAGATTTAATTCAGGCTGAAGTCAGTGAAGTGATTTGGACCTCGGGTGCGACAGAATCGGTGAATCTCGCATTGAAGGGAAGTGCCGCGCTCTATCGCGCCAAAGGCAAGCACATCATCACAATGAAAACAGAACACAAAGCAGTCTTAGACAGTTGTGAACAGTTGGAAAAAGAAGGTTTTTCTGTAAGTTATCTTTCACCTGAGTCTAATGGTCTTTTAGATTGTTCAAAATTATTATCAGCAATACGTGAGGATACGATTTTAGTGTCAGTGATGCATGTGAATAATGAAACAGGTGTGATTCAAGATATCAACACGATTGCACAAATCACAGCGGCGCGAGAAATATTATTTCATGTCGATGCGGCGCAGAGTAACGGAAAGATTTCCATCGATGTCACTCAAATGCCAATAGATCTCATCTCACTCAATGCACATAAAGTGTATGGCCCTAAAGGCGTAGGTGCATTATATATTCGTCGCAAACCACGCGTCCGTGTTGCAGCGCTTATTCATGGTGGTGGTCAAGAGCAGGGGATGCGTTCTGGTACATTAGCGACACATCAAATTGTAGGGATGGCTGAAGCATTACGTTTAGCCAAACAAGACATGGCAGCGGACTATCAAAAAATTCACGCGTTGCGTGAGAGATTTTTGCAACAGTTATCACCATTGAAAAATATTTCTGTGAATGGTGATAGCAAAGGATATCCTGGGATTTTAAATATTTGTTTTCCTGGCATTAAAGCTGAAAGATTTATGCAAAAATGTCCAGAGCTTGCTGTGTCTTCAGGTTCTGCTTGTCTTAACAAAGGGATAGAACCTTCTTATGTATTGCGCGCAATGGGTCTTACCACTGAAGAGGCACAAACAGCTATACGTTTTTCTTTTGGGCGTTTTACAACAATTGATGAAATTGATTACGCTGCGCAAAATATCATAAAACAACTTTCTCTCTAGCTATCAAGTACTACTGCTATATAATCATATCATTGACTGTTCATGTAATTGAAAACAAAGAGACTGCTCGGAAAAAGTATTGCACAAATGAATCCCACTATTAGGCTACTCACATCACCATGGAAAAAATGTGCTGCTCCGATATGCGCCCCCAGAACATATGCGATTGGAAAGAAAATAAATGAGAGCAAGCCCAGTAGAACATATCGGTGATATAAGCTTTCGAGTAAAGCATAAAAAATCATAGAAAAACTCAGCCAAAGTGACATCATCCAAGGAGGGCTAAATGCATTGCCAAAGGGATTGGCAGAAAATTGGATCACACCCGCTTTCAGTAATAGTGTGTCAACGATTATACCCATGCAAAGAAAGATAGTCATCATTAGCACCAATCCTTGCGTTCGTTTCATGATGAAGATCTGGAAAAGAATTTGTAAGAGAAGAGTGAAAAAAACAAGAGTGACAGCTATGCTGTTTGACTTGCGAGCTGCGAATTCAATTGCGCCAAACCAAGCAACATAGTAAAGCACAAGATGGAATATTAATGCATTTATACGTATAGCAATATTCTTAGGATTATTATTCATAGCCAATTTTTTTTGTTACCTTTCCTTTAAAAATTTTATAGGCATTTTACTTGCGACGGCATAACATTTTTGCTGAATCTTCCCGACTGTTTTAATAATCAAATAATCTGCGCCCAGCAAAAAATGCTGTCATGACTTCATAAGTAAATAAGGGCCCTAACACATCCCCCACTTGTTGGGTGAACCCAGCCCAGTTGGTTCCTAATTGAAACTCCATCACAATACCTGAGACGACACCCATCCCAAACGTAAGAGCAAATATTTTTGTCCAGTATTTGCAGATGGATAAATAGATGGCTTTTTTTGTTTTAAGCCACATTCCTTCCATGATAGAGAGAAACATGATGAGACCAATACTCAAAGCGGGAAACAAAATATGAAAACTAATCGTAAAACCGAATTGTGCTCGGGAAGCTAATGCAGTATCAATTATCATAGTAATTATTCCTGATTTCTGCGGCAATAAGTATTATATCGAAATTGTATCTGTTCTAATAGGTTTAGCTGATCAACTTGGAGGTTAAGGATGAATATAATCATTTGTGGTGCCACAGGGTTTGTTGGTCGTAGCCTGGTTCCAGCCTTACTGAAGGAAAAACATATCATTACGGTAGTTGGCAGGGACATCGATAAAATTAATAAAACATTCAATCATTCTATAGATGGTTTGTCTTGGGACCAATTAAAACAACTCTCGCCAGATAATTATGATGCTGTGATTAATCTTGCTGGCAAAAACATAGGTGATTGCCGCTGGACGAGCAAGAATAAGGCTAAAATCAAAGAAAGTCGCGTTATTAGTACAAAATATATTATTGATTGGTGTTTAACGGCAAAAAATACTAAGCCGCACCTTTATAATGCGAGTGCCATCGGCATTTATGGGCTACAAGCTATTCAAGAAGAGCTTCCGCCTGCATTAACAGAATCATTAGCACTTCCTGTGGAGCTATCGCCGAGCTTTGTAAGAGAGATAACCCTAGCCTGGGAGAAGGCTGCATCCGCGCCTGGAATCTCTGTTACCTTGATGCGCTTTGGTGTTGTTCTGAAACGACATGAAGGTATGTTGAAAAAACTCGAACTCCCTTTTTCACTTGGATTAGGCAGCCTCTTAGGTGGGGGGAGACAAGCCTTGTCATGGGTGCACATTGATGATTTAGTGAATGCGATTATTTTTTTACTGCAACATCCTGATGTGACGGGTGCTATCAACATTTGTGCGCCCTCTGCTGTTTCCCAAAAAACATTTGCTGAAACATTAGCCCATGTGATGCATAGACCCTTAATGCTGCATTTACCGACGCCGTTGATAGAAATATTGTTTGGACAAATGGGCAAAGAATTATTATTGGGTAGTCAACACATCTATCCTGAAAGGCTAAAAGAACTCGGATTCAATTTCTGTTATCCTAATTTAAACGCTGCGTTAGAGCGCGAGTGGAAAAGAACACCCATTAGATAGGTTATCTCAGAATGATCAGGAGTTCCGCTGTAGAATGATTATTGTTTGGCTGATTGTTGTTTTAATAAAGCAGGCGGTATCTGTCTCACGTCCCAGACGATACCCATTTTTTCTAAGCATTTAATGATGTAATAAGTAACATCAATTTCCCACCAATAAAATCCTTGTCTCGCGCTACTGGGATAGAAATGATGGTTGTTATGCCAACCTTCGCCGAAGGTAAGCAGCGCCAGTAGCCAGTTGTTACGACTGTTATCTTTGGTTAAGAAACGTCTTTTCCCTGAGATATGATTAATAGAGTTAACCAGCACGGTGGTGTTAAAGACAGCCACAGTTGAAATACAAAAGCCCCATACAAGCATGAGTCCAGGCCCCGTATGAAGTTCTGGCGCATAGAGTCTGAGTAAAAAGCCACTAAGAAATAAGCTGAAAAATAAAACTGCCGGCATGAGCAAGTCAAAGCGGTCTAAAAAGACAAGCTCAGGGAAGCGAAGTAAGTCAGAAACGTTGGCGGGGTTGTAATAATAATTTCGTTTAGACAGAAACCAGCCGAAATGGCTCCACCAGAAACCATGTTGAACAGGAGAGTGAGTATCACCCGGTTCATCAGAGACAACGTGATGATGGCGATGATGGGAAGCCCACCATAGGGGTCCGCGTTGTGCACACATGCCGGCGATCAGTGCAAAAATACATTGCCAAAAGCGATTGGTTTTAAAGGCTCGGTGCGAGAAAAAACGATGATAAAAAGCGCCGATCGAAAATATACGTACAAAATATAATATGACAGCGACGGTAAAAGCTATCGAGCTAAACCCAAAATAGAATACCAGTAGGCAGGAGGCATTGAGCAGAATAAAGGGGATCGCTCTTAGCCAGTCTATTTTATCTGCAGCTGTTTCGTGAATATGAGGCTGGTTTTCATTGATAATCCAGCTTTTAATACTTTTATTAATCGACATGGTGGCTCATTATTGCTTTGAAATTGTCAGGGATTATATCACTCAATCTCGTTTAAGGTATAATAATGCATTTGAACAATGTTGGTCTAAGTTATGAGTGCGGTTGATGAAAAAAATTGCAGTAATAGGTTCGGGAATTTCAGGGTTGGTCAGCGCTTTATTACTGAGCAAAAAATATGATGTTTCATTGTTTGAAGCAAATGATCGTATCGGCGGCCATACACAGACAGTCGATGTCACTGTCAGTGGAGCACATTATGCCATCGATACGGGTTTTATTGTATTTAATCAAAAAACCTATCCATTATTTTGTCAGTTGCTCCGCCAGTACCAAATTCCAACCTTAGAAAGCGAGATGAGTTTTAGTTATCGATCAGATGCAAAAAACCTTGAGTATAATGGCCATAGCCTTAATACACTTTTCGCCGATAGGCGAAACATATTTCGATTACGCTTCTATACGTTCCTTAAAGAAATTATGCGTTTTAATAAAGATGCCAAAGCGTTCCTTAACGGAAGTTTATCATCAGAGGTTACTATTCAAGAATTCATCAATAAATATCGCTATAGCCAAGCGTTTATAGAAGAATACTTTATTCCGATGATGGCGGCTATCTGGTCTAAGAGTGAGGCAGATGTTTTGCAAAGCTCAGCCATGTTTATTCTGCAATTTTATGCAAATCATGGTCTATTAGATGTTTATCAAAGACCGCAATGGTATGTCATTGCCGGTGGTTCGCGATCCTATATTCCTGCCTTTATTAAACCCTATGAAAAGAATATTCACCTGAATTGCAAAATTGAGTCAGTTAAACGTCAAGCGAATAGTGTCATATTACAGAGTGCGAGTGCAGAATTTGAAGTCGAGGCAGTCGTGATAGCGACTCATAGTGATGAAGCTTTAAAGATGTTAAGTGACGCGAGTGACGATGAGCAAGCTATTCTGTCAGCAATACACTATACAAAAAATGAAGTGATATTGCATACCGACGCTAGCATCTTACCCAGGAGACGCCTAGCTTGGGCAAGCTGGAATTATTTTGCGACAGCGCAAACTGCACCTACGCTAACTTACTATATGAATCGGCTACAATCGATTCGGTCAGAAACAGATTTTTGTGTGTCAGTGAATTTATCAGGTGTGATTGATACAGCTAAAGTATTACGCCGCTTTAGTTATGCACATCCTTGTTTTACGCAACCCGCTATTGCTGCGCAACAGCAGCATGCGCGGATCAATGGTGTAAGAAATACTTATTATGCGGGTGCTTACTGGGGTTATGGTTTTCATGAAGATGGTGTGAGAAGTGCGGTAATGGCTTGCCAGCCATTAGGAGTGAATTTGTAATGGGCGCACAATTATTTGCAGGGACAGTCAGACATAGACGTTTTCATGATGCGATGCATGAATTTTCCTATTCATTATTTATGTTTTATTTTAATGTGGCCGATCCTAAAAAAAACTTTAAAGAATTACCGACGGTCTCTTGTGAGAGATTCAATTGGTTCTCGTTTCGTCGCAAACACTATTTAACGAACACAAGTGTTTCCTTGGATCAGAATGCGCGAGATCTCATCAAGGAAAAGACGGGGAGCTCTCCTGCGGGAAAAATTTACACACTTACGCACTTAAGTTGCTTAGGATTTTGTTATAATCCCATCAGTCTATATTTTGTCTTTAAAGAAAATACAGAAGAATTAGAGTATGTTATTGTTGAAGTGACTAATACGCCATGGGGAGAAACGCATCAATATGTGTTAGATCAACCAAAGCGTCCTAAACCAGATATTTATCAGTATCAATTTAAAAAAGTGTTGCATGTCTCTCCTTTTCTCGAGATGGATTATGATTATCGTTTTAATGTTAAAATTTCAAATCAACAAATCATCTTGCATCTTGAAAATTATAAGAATCATGAAAAACATTTTGATGCAACATTAAGTTTACAAGCGATTCCTAGAGAGGTATCTGCGCTCAAAACGTTTCTACGGTTTCCCCTCATGACACACAAGGTGGTTGCTGCTATCTATTGGCAAGCACTTAAATTGTGGTTAAAAGGAGTTTCTTTTTATTCCCACCCAAAGGAAAAGGATTGAGTATGAATTCCAATGAAAAAGCAGTAGCGATTCGCACTTCTAGAGGCTTCGCGCAGAAGTGTTTGTTTAATTTGTTAGATAATATTGACTATGGTTCGATAACATTGACTACAGAAGGCGTTACTACAACTTTTCGAGGTTCTTTGCGGCCAGAGTATACAGCCTCTGTGCGTATTGTGAGTCCGAAAGTTTATGGGATGGTGTTAGCGCAAGGTTCTATCGGTGCGGCGCAGGCTTACATTGATGGACTTTGGGAAACGGATGACTTAAACAAGTTATTGTTTATCTTTAGCAAGAACGCCGTATTATTTGAGCAAATCGAAACGCCGCTAGCAAAAGCCATCAATGTACTTCGTGCGATGGCCCAGCGGTTGTTGCCCAATAATGTAAAAATTGCCAAGAAAAATATACTTGAGCATTATGATTTAGGGAATGAATTTTTTAAGCTATTTTTAGATGCGACAATGATGTATTCCTCTGCTGTTTATAATGCAGAGCATGAGGCGCTAGAAGATGCTTCACGTCGGAAATTAAAAATGATTTGTGAAAAATTAGCTTTGCAGCCAACGGATCATTTATTAGAGATCGGCACGGGATGGGGTGGATTTGCTATTTATGCAGCCCAGCAGTACGGGTGTCGAGTCACAACAACGACAATTTCAGATAAGCAATATGACTATGTTAAGAACGAAATTGCGCGTTTGGGCTTACAAGATCAGATTACATTATTAAATTGTGATTATCGTCAATTGCATGGACAATACGATAAGCTTGTTTCTATTGAAATGATTGAGGCTGTTGGATATCAGTATTTTGATACTTTTTTCCGACAGTGTAATCACTTGCTGAAGCCTAATGGGCTTTTTCTGTTGCAAGCCATAGTCATTAATGATCAACAATATGATAAGGCGATTCATGAAATTGATTTTATCAAAGCGTATATTTTTCCGGGGGGGTGCTTGCCTTCAATTGATCGAATCAGTCGTAGCATTGCATCCCAAACACGCCTGCAATTAGTCAAACTTGAAGATATTGGTATGCATTATGTTTGGACTTTGCGCGATTGGTCTGCTCGATTTACAAACAATCTCTCAAATATTCGTCAGCAAGGTTTTGAGGATGCTTTTATCCGGAAGTGGGAATATTATTTTGCTTATTGTGCTGCGGGTTTTTCCGTAAGGCATGTCAGTGCTATCCATGCTGTTTGGTGTAAGCAAGCATGAGTATTTTTCTCGTTGTCTATGCTTATATCGCTATACAAATGATGGTTGTCTGGGGTCTGTACCGGTTATTGAAAAATCCCTCTGTTGTTGATGTTTCATGGTCGTTGGGTTTAATGGTTTCAGGCTTAATATATTTAATTGGACAGCCGATTTCGCTGCGTAGCTTAATAGTGGCTGTGTTACTTATTGTTTGGGCGCTGCGTCTTGCTGGCTATTTGTGGTATACACGTATCCGCAAAGGTCATGTGGATAAGCGTTATTTAGAGCTGAGCAATCAGTGGAAGATGAGTCAGTCGCTCGGATTTTTTTTAAATTTCCAGCTGCAAGGTTTTTTCATTTTTATTTTATCTATCACTTTTTATTTTATACCGCATGTTTCAGGTTACTCTCTGTCAATGTTAGATAAGATAGCGCTGCTAACTATTATTATTGGTATCATGGGAGAGTCGCTGGCTGATTTTCAATTACAAGCTTTTAGAAAAGCTCATCCAGGAAGAGTGTGTAATGCAGGTTTATGGCAATACACGCGTCACCCTAATTATTTTTTTGATTGGTTAACATGGTGTGGGTTTTTCTTATTTGCAGTGACTATTCCATACGGTTATCTTAGTATGGTTTCGCCCTTGTTATTGCTGATAATATTTACGAAGATCACTGGGCCTATTACCGAGCGAAGCTCTATCGCTTCGCGCGGGCAGGCCTTTCTAGACTATCAGAAGAACACTTCGATGTTTTTCCCATGGGTTACACGTTGAGCCAGCGTTGTATCCACATAGCAAAAACACTGGTCAAACTACAGAGTACCATGCCCCAAATAAAATCAATGAGAGTGATTTTTAAAGGCCAACCTTCGAGTATAGAAAAATTAGTGAAGTCATAAATTCCATAAGTGACCGCCCCAAAAGCCGCGCCCCATAATAAAGCCTGTGCAATGTTGCTGTTGGCTTTCGGTAATACAAAGAATATGATTCCACAGGCTATTGCAATGTAGACCAACACAGCAGCAAGCCAGTTGGGCGTGAGATTGTCTCCTGTTTTTCGTAGCATGCCACCGATGCTGGTGTCGTAGAGCTTCTTTGCGATAAAACCAAGCCAAATCATATCGAGCAGAAAGGCATAAATAATCGTTGGTAAAAAAAGTTTAATAAATTGCATAGTGATCCTTATATTTTAACACATTGATTAGATGAACCATCAAGCTTTAGAATAACACATCGCGCAAAATATCATAAAACAACTTTCTCTCTAACTATCAAGCACTTCTATCGCAAGGTGATAGATTAGATGAAAAACGTTTTTATTTTAGTCAGATGAATCTTATAATTTCAGCCCTTCAAACTTATAAATACTGCGTTGGCAATAACATACAGGATAAGGAATCACCCTATGACCGGTCATAGTTGAAGATGTATTAAATGAATCTTCTCAGCAATATCAAAAATCTCCCAGCGAGAACACTTACCTTCAATGACGAAGGCACATTGAAACGTGCGTTACAAGATCATCGTCATGGCTTGAGCTTCATGCATTTGAATGGATCAACTGGGATGACTATCTACACCACCGTTAACAGGTATAAATAAATTAACTCCTCAATGCTCGAGGGAGAGATGAAGTTACAACAGTGATTAATTTTGCGGCGGCAGAAAAGCAACCCCAATTTTCACAGGCTTCATCTCCTTATTGCGCATCCAAGAAAAATACATGATTTGCATTTCTCCTAAGTGTGCAAAGCGTGCCAAAATTTCAGGTTTCTGCGTTTCATTTTCTTCAGAAATATCCCAAACAAAAATCGCGCCTTTGTTTTTCATACTCTCTTCATCTATCCACGGGCTTAATTTTTTATCCCAATTAATATAGACCGATGGATTATCCAAAGAATAAAATGCGATATTGCCCGCTAACCAACGAGATCCTGCCACATAAGGTAACGGCGTGTGATATTTTTCATGCCATTCTTGTGTTAACAAGTTCGCAATATTTTCCCCAGGAAAGTTCGCACTAGAAGGTTCTTCCGCTTTGATGAGAGCTGAAGCATAGCTCACAACCATCAGCGTATACAAAGAGAAAAATAACACAACAAAGCGATAGAATTTTTGCATGGTGACTCTGGGTTGCAGCCAAGCAATTAAAATAATTCCCCACAGAGATAATAAAGGCTCACCCCAACCCGCACGTAATTTAATGCCCGTTAAGGCTGACAATAAAACCGTTAATAAAAAAGGACCCAATCCAACATAAAATAAAAATTCTTTATCAAATGAATTGATAGCGATACGAGGGGTTTGTTGTAAAGGTTGACGGCCGACAAATAAAAACAGCGTAAATAAAATAGACGGCACAAAAGCTTCAAATTGTTGCCAAGCAAATAAAGAAGAATAATTAAAGTGGTTAAACCAAGTTGGCGCGCTGCTCACGCGATCCATCGCATAATTAATCGTGACAAAATCATGGAAAAATAACCAGACAGTATGCGGTAATATAATAAGTAAAAATATCGCTAAGCCTAGATACAATGGCGGTTTCAAAAAGTTTTTTCGATTATCAGCGCTGATGCAAAGCCACAGCATCATAGGGATCAACAACATGATGGTATAGTATTTCGTCATCATGCCTAAGCCCGCAAATATCCCAGTTAACAACCAATCACGCCAGGATTGACTCTTCAATGCTTGATAGAAAAATAATGCTGTAAGCGCCCATAACCCTAACTCTAAAGTGTTATCGTTAAAATCAATCGCATGTAAATTGTAGTATTGAACCCCTTCCAACAACAAAACGGCCAGCAAAGCATACAGAGGCGGCAATATCTTTTTCCCCAGCTGCCACACCGCCCAAAAGCAAATCGCAACAGAGAGCTGACTAAAAAGATAAACAACCCAACCCGATTGCCCACCCAGGTTGACGGCAAGCGCTGTTAACCAGCCATTCAAGAAAGGGTTTTTATCGTAGCCCCACTGAAATTGTTGACCCCAGATCGTTCCTTCCATGGCGTCCATAGGAAGGGTATAGCGCACAAGAAATGGCACGAGTGTCCATGTCAAAACATGGATAAAAACAAAAAAATAAAACCAGCGGTTTAATGACTTATTCGTTGTTACATCTGTAACCATATGATTCTCTTGGTGTTCACAATAAAAACTCTTGTGCAAAGTTTATTCTTCCAAATAAGCGCTATAATATTAGTTGCATTAGCTTGTGAAGAGGAGGGTATTATGCCAGCGAAAAAACTGAAAGAATACCTCGATAGTCAGCATGTTAAATATGTGTGCCTGAGTCACTCAGTCGCCTTTACCGCCCAGGAAGTGGCAGCTTCTGCCCATGTTTCTGGGAAGCAAATGGCCAAAACCGTGATCGTCAAAGTAGGCGATGAATTAGCTATGGTCGTATTACCCGCTCATGATCATGTTAATTTTGCAGCGTTGAAAGCGGCGATTGGTGCAAAAGACGTTGATCTTGCCTCGGAGTCTTCATTTAAAAGTAAATTCCCAGAATGCGAAGTCGGTGCGATGCCTCCATTTGGCAATTTGTATAATATGCCAGTGTATGTCTCCAGCCAACTCAGCCGCAATGATCAAATTATTTTTAATGCAGGATCACACACAGAATTAATGCAGCTAGCCTATCAAGATTTTGAACGCTTGGTGAAACCTAAGGTTGTGGCTGCGAGCTGAGAGGTGAGGATTAACAAGTCTCACAACGAATACAAAGAAAATCACTGTTTTCCATTTCAACCTGAATGGTCACATGACTAATTTTGAATTTGTCTTTTAAAATATGATTGATATGATTGTAATCAACATCCGCAGGATTTTTTTCAGATAAAACCAAATGCGCTGTTAAAGCAATTTCTTTTGTACTTAAACCCCAAATATGTAAATCATGCACAGCCACAACACTGGGTAAGTGTGCTAAAAAATCTTTAACGCCATGATGATCAATGTAATGTGGAATCGCATCTAGAATCAAGCTAACGGAATCACGTAATAATCCCCAAGTGCCCCACAAAATCGCTAATACAATTAATAAACCCGTGACAGGGTCAATCCAAGTCAGATGCGTATAATAAATCGCAACACCGGCAATCACGACACCAATCGCGACAAGCGCATCAGACATTAAGTGCATGAAAGCCCCTTTGATATTTAAATCTTCATGTGCGCCACGCATGAAGAGTAGTGCTGTTCCACCGTTAATGAAAATACCAATCAGGGCGATGATGATAATGATAAAACCATTCACATGTGTTTCAGTAAATAATTTAAAAACGGCTTCATAAGCAATGACTGCCGAGCTTGCCACAAGAATTAATGCATTAATCACAGCGGCGATTATGGTAGTGCGTTTAAATCCATAGCTATAGCGTTTTCTAGCTGGTAAAGTCAGCAGCCAGTTAGCGCCCCATGCTAAGACCAATCCAAACACATCACCAAAATTATGCGCGGCATCCGCCAACAAGCCCATAGAATTTGCCATATACGCATAAAATATTTCAATCAGGGTGAATCCTAAATTGAGAGTGACTGCAATCGCAAACGCTAAATTAAATGATTGCGGCGCATGATGCGCATGGCTGTGGCCACGCACAGCATGATCACCGTGGCCGTGATCATGGTCATCATGATTGTGTGAATGTTTAGGGTCGTGAGTTGTCATAAGCCTATTTAACCATCTTCACTCAAAGAAACCAAGGTCGTATTCCCACCTGCTGCCGTCGTATTGACTGAAATCGCACGCTCAACACACAATCTAGGTAAATAATGCGGACCACCGGCTTTCGGTCCTGTGCCTGATAATCTTTCTCCACCAAAAGGCTGTACGCCAACCACCGCCCCAATGATATTGCGATTCACATAAATATTTCCGACTGGCATACGGCTTTCAATGTATTCGATAGTCGCGTCAATGCGGCTATGTATACCTAAGGTCAGCCCATATCCTGAATCAATAATTTGTTGTAAGACGCCATCGAGATCATTTGCTTTGAAGCGAATGATATGCAGAATGGGGCCAAATACTTCGCGCGGCAATGCGCGCAAATTTTCTAATTCAAAAACACGTGGTGCGAAGAAATGTCCTTGAGGGCAATCTGTGAGTGTAACTTGATACAATAATTTAGCTTCTTTCGTCATTTTGTCAGCGTGATTTTGTAACATGTGTAATGCATCATCATCAATGACTGGGCCTATGTCTGTTGCAAGTAACGCAGGATCTCCCACTTTTAATTCAGCCATCGCGCCTTTCAGCATATCAATCACGCGCTCGGCAATATCTTCTTGCAAAAATAACACGCGCAGTGCTGAACAGCGTTGGCCAGCACTGTTGAAAGCAGAACTGAGAACATCAGCAACGACTTGTTCTGGAAGCGCCGATGAATCTACTATCATGGCATTCAAACCGCCTGTTTCAGCGATCAAAGGAACGATAGGACCGGGACGCTTAGCAAGAGAGAGTTGAATCATTTTAGCGGTTTCAGTGGAGCCAGTGAACATGACACCGGCCACACGCGGATCAGCGACTAAATTAGCGCCTACCACTTCACCTCGGCCTGGCAGTAAATGTAAGACATCACCGGGCACGCCCGCTTCATGTAAAAGACGTATCGTTTCTGCTGCGACTAAAGGTGTTTGTTCTGCGGGTTTTGCAATCACAGAATTGCCTGTGACTAAAGCCGCTAAAGTTTGTCCTGCGAAAATAGCAAACGGAAAATTCCATGGACTAATACAAGCAAAGACACCGCGCGGGTGTAAGCTTAATTGATTCGATTCACCTGTCGGTCCTGGTAAGGTGAGAGGTAACAAATCTTGTCTAGCACGCTCTGCGTAATAACGGCAGTAATCTACGGTCTCACGAATTTCTGATAAACAATCCTGAATTTGTTTGCCGCCCTCTAAGCATAATAATGTCATGAAAGTCGGTAGTGATTTTTCTATTAAATCTGCCGCGCGGTCTAAACACGCTGCGCGTTGATGCACAGGTGTTTCTGCCCAAGCACGTGCTGCGGCTGTGGCTTTTGTGAGTGCGGTTTCCACATCTTTTGTTGTCGCTTCTGTGACATAGCCTATGACTCTGTCTGTTTGCGTGGGAGACGTCACAGGTTTTGCTGTGGTATTGGTTTGACATTTTCCGCTGATAATTGGGCCGGATTCCCATTTCTTATGCTCGATTTCTTCCATGGCGGATTTTAATTCGTTAAGTGTTTTTGAGTTTGACATATCTAAGCCTTTTGAATTTTTGCGATCGATAAAAATGTTTTCTGGTAAGGGAATATAAGGATGCGGTATTTGTTCTAAGTTCGTGACGCGTGTGACAGGATCTGCTAATAATTTTTCAAGCGGAATATTTTCATCTGCGATGCGATTAATGAAAGAAGTATTCGCGCCATTTTCTAAGAGACGTCTCACTAAATAGCCTAACAAATCTTTATGACTACCAACGGGCGCGTAAATTCGGCAAGGCAGATCATATCGTTTTTTGTCGACGATTTGATTGTAAAGAGGTTGTCCCATGCCATGCAGACATTGAAATTCAAAATCTTTTCTTTTGCCTACACAGTCTAAAATAGCTGCAACAGAAAATGCATTATGTGTGCCAAACTGCGGATAAAAACAAGCAGGTTCTGCTAAGAGTTTTTTCGCGCACGCTAAGAAAGACACATCGGTTGAATGCTTGCGTGTATAAACAGGATAGCCTTCTAATCCTAGCACTTGGCTTTGTTTGATTTCTGCATCCCAATAAGCGCCTTTAATCAATCTCACCATGATGCGACGGTTTTGTGATTTTGAAAGTTGGGTTAGCCAATCAATCACAGCGGGCGCGCGTTTTTGATAGGACTGCACAGCAAGACCCAATCCTTCCCAGTCGGATAATGCAGGATCTGTGAAAACAGCAGCAAATATTTCTAATGACAGCTCTAAGCGTTCGGCTTCTTCTGCATCAACTGTTAAGCCGATGTTTTGTGATTTAGCTTGTTTTGCAAGCGAGAGCAAGCGGGGCACTAATTCATTTAAAACGCGTTCGCGTTGTCCCACTTCATAACGGGGATGTAGCGCAGATAATTTTATTGAAATACCAGGGCCGTGAATAGGATCTAACCCTTGGGAAACTTGTCCAATAGCAGCAATAGCTTTTTCATAAGACTGTAAATATTTCTCTGCATCTTCAGCGGTTCTTGCCGCTTCACCTAACATATCGTAAGAATAACGATAACCGACAGCTTCTAATTTTTGTGCGCGCTTTAGCGCTTCATCTATCGTTCTGCCCATGACAAATTGTTTGCCGATAATTTTCATGCCTTGCAAAACAATCGGTCGTATCACCGCGCCACTGCTGCGGCTGATGAGACGTTTTAAGCTTGCGCTCAGTGTTTTTTGATTGTTCAGCGTAGGCGCATACAATTTACCGGTGAGCAACAATGACCAGGTTGCGGCATTCACAAATAATGAATCGCTAGAATTTAAGTGTTGCTGCCAATCAGCGGTCGAGAGTTTGTCACTGATTAATTTATCCACGGTCGCGGAATCTGGAATACGTAACAAAGCTTCTGCCATACACATGAGCGCGATGCCTTCTTCGCTAGATAAATCATATTGGTGAAGAAAGCTATCTAATCCGCCTTGTTTTTTGCGATTTTGACGTGTGTCTAACACCAGTTTTCTCGCCGTCGCATCAATGCGTGCTAAAGCATCCGTGGTGAAGCGCGCTTGAGGGAGTAACGTGTCGATACAGCGTGTCTCATCTTGGCGATAGAGGCTGGTCATGGCTTCTAATAAGAGGTCTTTCTTAAAAGAAGTATTTGAAAAAATCATCATGGCTGTTTCCGTGTTATTATGTCTAGTTCTTAATAAGCGCTTTTGATTATGAGCATAGAATAGTGGAGTTTTAATTGTTAACAAAGCAAAAAAAATTCATATTGGCAAATCGCTTTCGCGGGCTACTGCCAGTCGTGGTCGATGTTGAAACATCAGGTTTAAATCCAGATACGGATGCCTTATTGGAAATCGCAGCCGTAACGCTTGCCATGGACAGCAACGGCAAGCTTTCCCGTGACCAAACCTATGCTTATCACATTGAGGCATTCCCAGGTGCGCGTATTGACCCTGAATCGTTGGCTATCACGGGTATAGACCCTGATTATCCTTTGCGCTATGCCATCCCAGAGAAACAGGCGCTGCATCATATTTTTACTAAAATTAGAGCCTTGTTGAAAGTCACAGAGTGTCAGCGTGCTGTGTTGGTCGGACATAATGCTTGGTTTGATTTAAGCTTTCTTCAACAGGCGGCTAGACGCTCTGCACTAGAAAGCCCATTCCATTCTTTTACGACGTTTGACACGGCAACCCTGTCGGCAGTTGCATTAGGGGAGACAGTCTTGGCACGAGCCCTTAAAAGCGCTCGTATTGAGTTTGATATCGATAAAGCACATTCTGCGATTTATGATGCTGAGCGTACGGCTGAGTTGTTTTGTTATATTGTGAACTCGTTAATGAAATAAGCAGAATTCAAGGCAAAAAAAAGCCCGCTTTCGCGGGCTTTTTGTTATCGGTAGTGTATTAACCGAACTTGACGCTAGCACGTGCAGCAATCGTGTTAGACGAATTGCCTGTACCGCCATTGCCAGAGCTGTAGTCTGTGTCATGACCCAATTCGAGGCCGATGTTTGTAGCTTTCACTACATCAACATTGTAACCAGCCATCCAACGGTTCTTAGGTAACATCAGATTGACAGCATTGTTAGAGGTTTGGTAACCGAGGTAAACATTTTGTGATCTGTTCCAACCGGTAAAGCCATAACCCGCAGTGATGTCAGCAGCCCAAGGTCTAGCGCCCGCATATCTTACGTTTTTAGCATATTGGTTAGAAAGATCTGTTGGGCTAAAGCTTTGGATCGCAGTGGTATAACGTGCACCTAAAGTGAACGGTCCGCTATTCACGTCAGCATAAACTGCAATACCGCCAACTGGGTGAATGTATGTACCGCTACCACCAAATGCGCCGCCAGCGTTAGAGCCGTTAACCAAGCCAACCGCATAAGCGATGTCGTTTACACCGCCGATGATGTTAGACATATAGCCAACGCCAACGTCATAGCCTAATTGTTCATTAGGTTGGTCAAAACCAAGCGCAGCACCGTAAATTGTTTTGGTGTGAGCTAAGGTGACTCTTCTCATGGAATTGTCAAACGCATAGACTTGACCATGGATACCTATTCTGGTGATGAAGCCCAATTTGATAGAAGTCTGTAAAGATTCTGACAAGACTTGTGTCAATGTGCGTTCAATAGGATGGATTTGATAACGACCGAAGTCTGTATATTGTTTACCAATTTGTAAGAAGAATGGTGAAACATCATAGTTTGCAAGGGTGACATAACCTTGTTCAAGCGTGACTCTATTGTTGTTGTAAACGTCGCTATACATACCAGCTTTTGGTGAGATAGTTCCGTTGTTACCACCGCCAATGAATGCACCAAGCGCGCCCGCAGGAACTGTGCTTGTGTTGCTGAAGCTAGCGGACAAGAATGCTTTCGTCCAATCGTTAACATTAGCGTTCAAGTTCACATAAGCATCATTCAAAGAGAGACGTGAGTTGTTTTCACCCATGTATCCAATTGAGCGGTTGCCCCAGTGAGCGTCAGCTGCAAGACCGCCGCTGATGCCAATGCGGTTAAACCAATCTGGTAGTGGTTTTGAACGACCAGAATTTTGGCTCATAGAATCATAGATTGTTGTATAGGTATCAAGAACAGGAACTGGAACGGGTTGCATTTCACCTTTGTAGTCGCCTTTGTAGTCGTTTGACTCAACAGCAACAACATGGCTCACTTTGTGAGCTTTTTTGTGATGTTTGTGTTTGTGAACTTGCGTTTGTGCATCAGTAGTTGTTTGAGTGGTTGTTTCAGTTGCAGCTAGCGCTGGGCTGCTAATCAAACCTAGCACACCGATCGCGCTCATTGATGCAACAACGAGTTTGAGTTTATGTTTCATGCTTTAGTATCTCCTTGATATATAGATTTTTTGATCCGGACGATTTTCAAAATTACATACAAATATATTCCATTGCAAGCAAAATTTATGCTTAATGCAGTTAAACAATGCACTACTATTTGCAATAGTTTCATTTTTTAAACAGATTGCAGAAAAACAAAAAAATGCTTACAGATGATTCGCATTTTGCAGCATAAAATGCACAACACGCTAGGAATATTTCTGTTCGAGGATTCTAAAGAAAGAAGGAGTGAATTGAAAGAATTAAATGTAGATCAAGTGAGAAATAAAAAATAGTGTAGAAAAAGTTTCACCTCCCCCATTTGCGGGAGAGGTGAAATTCGCGATGAATTAAAGTGCTTCTGCTTTGGTCGCAAGAAACTGCGCAATACCTTCAGCGGTCGGTTTGATACCAACGTCGCCTTTATTCCAACCAGCAGGGCAAACTTCGCCGTGTTTTTCGTGGAATTGTAATGCATCAACTAAACGGATCAATTCATCAATATTACGACCCAGTGGCAAATCATTAACGATTTGTGAGCGCACCACGCCTTTTTTGTCTATTAAGAAAGCGCCGCGTAATGCAATATGAGCTGTGGGATGTTCTACACCAAACGCTTGGCAAATCGTATGGTTCACGTCAGCCACCAGGGGATAGCGCACAGGGCCAATACCGCCATCTTTAATAGAGGTTTTGCGCCAAGCGTTATGAGTAAATTGTGAGTCAATCGAAACACCGATCACAACAGTATTACGTTGGTTGAATTCTTCAATACGGTTGTCTAATGCAATTAATTCAGAAGGGCAGACGAAGGTAAAATCTAAAGGGTAGAAAAATACGAGTCCGTATTTGTCTTTAATCACGCTGGATAAGTGAAAATTGGGGGTGATTTCGCCGTTTGCCAATACCGCAGCTGTTGTAAAATCAGGGACTTGTCTGCCTACTAAGATGCTCATTGTATGCCTCATAATTGATAAATTCAGTTAGTTAAGCGCCCCATTGCGGGCGAGGCCGGACAAGGGAGCATGAAAGCGAGCAATTATACCATAACTAGATGATAAGAGTAGCCAAAAAACAAGGCTTAGAACGTGATAAATCAAACAAGATAGGGTATGATTCGCCTCTCCCAAATAGGCGCCTTAGGGGCATCCAATAGATAGCATGAGTGTGGTTTAGGAGCATCAGAGATGAGCGAAGAATTTTTACCTTTTTCTAAACCGTCGATTAGTCGCGCTGCGATTAATGATGTCGTGGCTTGTTTAGAGTCAGGTTGGATTACGACAGGACCGCGCGTCGCACAATTTACAGAAGCGTTAAGAGATTATTTAGGCGCGCCTCATGTGTTGCCGCTGACATCAGCAACTGCAGGATTGCATATTGCATTATTAGCGTTGGATTTAAAGCCGGGTGACGAAGTGATTACAACACCACTTACTTTTGCAGCAACACTGAATACCATTGTGTTAGCCGGCGCAAAACCTGTCTTAGTTGATATTGATCCCAATACATTGAATATGAATCTCAACTTATTAGAAGAAGCCATCACAGAAAAAACACGTGTCATCATGCCTGTGCATTTTGCAGGGTTGCCGGTGGATTTAGATCATTTATATGAAATTGCAGACAGACATGGTTTGCGCGTGATCGAAGATGCGGCACATGCAATTGGCACAGAATATAAAGGGAATCGTATTGGTAGTGTAGGTGATACACAAGTTTTTAGTTTTCATCCCAATAAAAATATCACAACAGGTGAAGGTGGTTGTGTCACAACACGTGATGCGGATTTAGCGAAAAAAATTAGCTTGCTGCGTTTTCATGGCATAGACAGAGAAGCTTGGAATCGTTATGGCAAAAGTGGCAATCAAGAATATGAAGTTGTCATGCCTGGATTCAAATATAATATGATGGATCTTCAAGCGGCGATTGGTTTGCATCAATTGCGCGAGCTAGATGATTTTATTGCGCGCCGTGAAACATTAGTGAATCGTTATCAAGAAGCCTTGGCAGATTGGCCACAATGGACATTGCCAAAATATCCAGCGTATCCGCATAGACATGCTTGGCATCTTTATACGCCATTAGTGAATGTAGAGTCAGCAGGATTGAATCGCGATGAATTTATGACAGCGATGAAAGAAAGAAACATCGGTACAGGCTTGCACTACCGTGCAGTACACTTATACCCTTACTATCGTGAACAATTTGGTTTTCAGCCGGGTGATTTTCAGCACGCAGAAAATGTGTGTGAGCGTATAGTGAGTTTACCATTATTTCCTAGTATGACAGATGCAGAGCATGATCGTGTCTTGGATGTGATGTACAATATTTTTAATCGATAATTTTAGTGGAATGATATGAATATATTAATTTTAGGCGCAAATGGTTTTATTGGCAGTAATTTAAGTGAAGCGATTTTGACAAAGACATCGTGGCAGATTCATGCTATCGATATGGCACAAGATAAATTATCTTCTTGCCTGGAGCATGAACGGTTTAATTTCTTTTCGGGTGATATCACAGTTGATAAAGATTGGATTAACGCGCACATCAAAAAATGTGATGTCGTTTTACCCTTGGTTGCCATCGCAACACCCGCGACTTATGTGCAAAATCCTTTGAAAGTGTTTGAGTTAGATTTCGAAGCAAATTTAGAAATCATTCGCCAATGCGTGAAAGAAAAAAAGCGCCTCATATTTCCTTCTACTTCAGAAGTGTATGGGATGTGTCCTGATCCTATCTTTGATGAAGAAGAAAGTAATCTTGTCATGGGTCCCGTTCATAAAGAACGTTGGATTTATTCGACATCAAAGCAATTGCTAGACCGCGTGATTTACGCCTATGGCAAACATCACGAACTAGATTACACTTTGTTCCGTCCGTTTAATTGGTATGGACCAAAACTAGATAATATTTTTAATCCTAAGCCAGGTGGTTCGCGTGTGTTGACACAATTCATCGGCAACATATTGCGCGGTGAAGATATTATGCTGGTCGACGGGGGTGAGCAAAAACGTAGCTTCATGCACATCGATGATGGTGTGGATGCCTTGTTAAGAATTATTGAAAACAAAGATAAGACTGCCGCCAGCCGCATCTTCAACATTGGCAACCCAACAGAAAATATTTCCATACGGACATTAGCGGAAATGTTGGTTGAATATATCAAATCTTATCCGACCTATGCAGAAGCTGCTGCAAAAACGAAATTAATTGATGTAGATGCTAAGCAGTATTATGGTTCGGGTTATCAAGATGTTTCGTTGCGTGTTCCTGCGATTGAGCGTGCTGAAAAATACTTAGGGTGGACACCAAAAATTAAGCTTGAAGAAGGGCTGCGCAAGACCTTGGATTATTATTTGCAGTCATAATCAATAAAGAAACTGCAGAGACGCTATGCCAATCAATATTGTCAGAGAATTTATTAAGCTAGAATCAAAAAGCAGTTTTTTCCTGCTGCTAGCGGCTCTTTCTGCGATGGTGATAGCAAATTCACCTTTTAGTGAACTCTATAATTCTGTTTTAAATTATTCTTTTGGTTTTATTTTATTTGATGCGAGTGAAACGACTTCATTAAAAGTGATAGTGAATGAAGGTCTCATGACGCTTTTCTTTTTGTTAATCAGCTTGGAATTAAAGCGCGAGTTTTTAATTGGAGAGTTGCGGACGCTTCAAAAAGCTTTGCTTCCATTGATGGCATCAATTGGTGGAATGGCCATGGCGGCACTCACGTTTCTTCTCATCAACCATGGCATTGAGATCAATCAACCGGGTTGGGGTGTGCCGACTGCAACAGATGTTGCGTTTTCATCGGCCGCCTTAGTCTTGTTAGGTAAGTCCATACCTAATTCACTAAAGATTTTTTTAATTGCATTAGCTATTACCGATGATTTAGGTTCAATCTTTATTATCTCTATTTTTTATACGCATCAGCCAGTGATGATTTTTTTAGTGATTGCTGTTTTATGTTATTTGTTGCTAGTGATGTTTAATTTGTCGGGTGTGACAAATACAACGCTCTATATTCTCTTTGGCGTTGTGTTATGGATGTGCGTCTTAAAATCAAATATTAATCCGCCGCTCGCGGGTGTATTAATTGGTTCGACGATTCCGTTAAAATCCGCTAAAAATGCAAATGTTTTTCCTTTGCAAGCATTAGAGAGTCTCTTGCATCCTTGGGTTGTCTTTGGCATTTTGCCTGTGTTTGCTTTTGTGAATGGAGGTTTGACTTTTTCAGGCATGCATTTCTCATCATTATTTAATCCGCTGACTTTGGGTATTCTGTTGGGATTGTTTGTTGGCAAACAGCTCGGTATTTTTAGCACGTGCTTTGTTGCGGTGAAATTACGCTTGGCCCATTTGCCTAGTCATACGAATTGGAAGTTGATGTATGGTATGAGTGTATTGTGTGGGATTGGATTTACCATGAATTTATTTATTGGATTTCTGGCTTATCCGCAAAATCCTGACTACTTAAATATGGTTAAATTAGGCGTGTTTAGTGGGTCTGTCATTTCTGCTGTTTCAGGGTATTTGATATTGAAAATGAGTGTTAGTCGCAATTAATATGCTGATCAATCACAGAATCATAATTCAAAATATCTTGTGTGATCGTATTCGTAAAAGTCGCATTAGAAATAATCGCTTGAGAAAAATTAGCATGGGTCAGGTTAGCATTATTGATATTCGCACAACTCAAATCAGCTTTGCTGAAATTAGTTTGCTGTAAATCAGCATTTTCTAACGAAGTCGCATACAAGCTCGCGCCCGACAAATCGGCTTGTTCCAATTGCGCATTCTGTAAAATCGCATGATTAAGATTAATATTTTTTAAATTGGCTTGCGTCAGTTTTGCATGGGTTAAATCAGCGTAACTCAAATCAGCATTGCTGAGATTCATTTTGGATAAATCCACATCCGCTAAGTTGGCATGAGACAAATTCGCATTTTGTAAATTGACTTTATCAGGAGAAAATTGATAGTGACGCAAGTCGGCATTCGATAAATCCATGCCCGCTGTTTTGTTTGCACCTAACGGGGTTAATTTAGCTAAATCTTGTTGATTTGCAGCATAAACAGCAGAGCAAAAGAAACAGAAGATGAAAATCCATTTCGCCATGCGCTAATCCTTGCTAGGTATGCGCTGAATGCGAGCACCTAATTGCGAGAGCTTTTCTTCAATGCGTTCATAGCCACGGTCTATGTGATAAATGCGATGGACGCTGGTTTCACCTTCGGCGGCCAAGCCTGCTAATACTAAACTGGCAGAAGCGCGTAAATCAGTCGCCATGGTTGGCGCACCTAATAATTTGTCTATGCCTGTGCAAATCGCTGTATTGCCTTTTAGTAAAATTTGCGCGCCCATGCGTTGTAATTCTTGTACGTGCATGAAACGATTTTCAAAGACAGTTTCTGTGATCATGCCTGTGCCTTCTGCCACGGTATTTAAAGCCATCATTTGTGCTTGCATGTCAGTTGGGAAAGCGGGATATGGGGCTGTGCTAATGTTAATTGCGCGAGGTCGATTGCCTTTCATATCTAGTGTTATCCAATCAGTACCCGTACTAATATGCGCACCGGCTTCTTCAAATTTTAATAAGACAGAGTCTAAAATATCGGGCCGCGTGTCTTTGATTTTAACTCTGCCGCGTGTAATCGCTGCAGCGGTGAGATAAGTACCTGTTTCAATACGATCGGGTAACACATGATACGTGCCGCTGCCTAATTCTTTCACGCCATCAATCACAATCGTCGATGTGCCAGCGCCGGTAATTTTTGCGCCTAAGGTATTTAAAAAATTCGCTAAATCTTCTACTTCTGGCTCGCGCGCCGCATTCAGAATAGCAGTTTGACCTTCTGCGAGTACGGCTGCCATCATGATATTTTCTGTGCCTGTGACAGTGACAATGTCCATGACGATGGTTGTGCCTTGTAAGCGTCCTTTTGTTTTTGCCTTGATGTAACCATTCTCAACTTGAATATCTGCGCCCATGGCTTGCAACGCTTTTAAATGTTGATCAACGGGCCGCGTGCCGATCGCACATCCACCAGGTAATGACACATCGGCTTCGCCAAAACGACCTAATAAAGGCCCAAGCACTAAAATAGAAGCGCGCATAGTTCTCACGAGTTCATACGGCGCATGAAAACAATTCACATTGCTCGCATTGACTTCAATATTAAAACGCTCGTCTAAGGTTAAGCTCGCGCCCATTTGACCGAGCAAACTAATGATAGTTGTGACATCGTGTAAATGAGGGATATTGCAAATACGGACAGGCGCGGGTGAGAGCAAAGACGCTGCAATAATTGGTAAGGCAGCGTTTTTCGCGCCTGAAATTCGAACTTCACCTTGCAATGGGATATTGCCGTGAATGATAAGTTTATCCATGATTTAGGGCTCTTGGTTGTGCTGATGCCATTCTTCGGGAGTATAGGCTTTGATGGAAATGGCGTGTATGGTGCCATTTGCAATCCGGTTCCCTAAGGTAGCATAAACGAGTTGCTGTTTTTCGATCCGACTTTTGCCTGTAAATACAGGGCTTACCACAATAGCACTAAAATGCCTGCCATCTTCACCCGCTATGGTGACTGTTGCATCCCGCAAACCGGCTTCAATTAATTTTTTAATCTCTTCAGGCAGCATGCGCTATCATCTGTGTTAAGGGTCCGTTAAAATGAGCCTAAGAGTAGCGCAGGGGTGTTTGGTTAGTCAAAGGGAAAATAGTGACAAATGAGGGTTCTATGAAAATCGATCAAACTACGGGTTTATTAGATACAGCAAAGTATCTTCCCTCCCCTCATTGTAATGAGCGCCCATCTGACATCGATATGATAGTCGTACATAACATCAGCTTACCCCCTGCTGAATTTGGCACAGGCTGGGTTGAAAAATTTTTCTGTGGAAAATTAGATCATTCCGCTCACCCTTATTTTGAGACGATTAAAGAGTTAAAAGTGTCAGCGCATCTTTTTATCAGTCGACTGGGCGTCATTACGCAATTTGTGCCTTTCCAAATGCGGGCATGGCATGCAGGGGTCTCGGGGTTTGACGGTAAAGAGAATTGTAACGATTTCTCGATTGGCATTGAATTAGAAGGGACAGATGACAGTCCCTATGAAACAATTCAGTATCAAAAGTTAGCTGACTTGATACAAATTTTGCAAAAAACCTATCCAGCTATTACCCGTCAACGTATCGTCGGGCACTCGGATATTGCGCCGGGTCGAAAAACAGACCCGGGCCCTAGCTTTGATTGGCGTTATTTGGATTGTGTATTGGCAACATGCTCGGCATAATAGCCTTACTTGTAGTACATGACAGAGGAGTGTTATGACATTTATTATTACTTTGGTATCGCTCGTGATAGAGCGATTTTTTGACTGGAGCCATATTCGGAAGTGGGGATGGCTCACACGCTTTCAAAATTGGTTGTCAGGAAAATTTAAAAGATTGCCTGCTGCGTTGATTCTGATTCTCTCATTATTGTTGCCTGTGTTAATTGTCGCAATTATTAATGCGCTCTTAACAGGTGCATTGTTTGGTGTGCTGAAATTAATTTTCGGTATTATCATTGTGATGTATTGCCTGGGCCCAAATAATTTGTGGGCACAAGTTTATGTTTGCATTGAAGAGATACATAAAGAAGATGCTTCAACTGCTATGCACAAATTACAAAATTATTTTAATTTACCCTTAACACGTACCGCGCAAACTTTTCATCATGCTTTAACTGATGCCATGTTTATCGAAGCGAATCGACGTATTTTCTCTGTGCTTTTCTGGTTTATTTTATTAGGACCAGCGGGCGCTGTGATTTATCGTTTGATCGATTTATCTAGATCTTCTCTTTCTTTACAGTTATTGTCTGAGAAATTGCATGCACTGTTAGATTGGATTCCTATTCGTCTTTATACCTTTTTATTCGCACTGGGTGGACATTTCACAGAAGTGATTAAGCACTGGAAAAAAGGTGCGCTTGCTGCACCTGCAGCGAATGATAATTTGATCACAGAATGTGGTGTGGCAGCGTTAGATGTATTGGAAGCAAAAAAGATTCCGGAAGATGGTTCAGCGGAACAAGAAACATTATCTTTGTTGGATCGTGTGTTTGTGATCGGCTTAGTGATTTTGGCAATTATTGTTTTATTGTAAGTGTGTGGAGGGTTGTGGTGTTTAGGTTTTTTAAAGAACGAGTGAAAGAAAGATATCAGGAAAATAACGAATATCTGACAGGGTTGGAAAAATTTACAGGCAAGCTCTTAGGTGGGGTCATAGGCGCAGGTTATGGCGGTGGTGTTGGTAGGGGATTAGAAGCAAGCGGTGTAGTCGGTGCTACTTATCTTTGTACAGAAATCGGCGGCATAGCAGGTGGCGCAATAGGGGCGCCTCTATTTTATTATGTAGCGCAACCCCCTTGTTTTACTATCTCTGTTCTTGAAGGGGTAGCTGATGTTGTGTGTGACAAGATGCAAGATCTTCCCCGCTTTAATCTTTTTTATGACTATCTCATTAGTAAAGCTGCTTTAGGCGATGAAGAGTACTCAACTAGTGTGAGATTACTTTGTTTTGCTGTGATGGTTTATTACGGCCCGATTGTTTTTGGCGAGATTTTAGGGGGCTTATTTCCAAAAAACCCAGATAATAATTCTGCGCTTAGTTTCGATGGCGCGGCATTCGGCAAAGCCTATGGGCAAGGAATGGGTGGTTTGGTAGGCTATCTCGCGGGCCAAAGAGTTGGGAAGTGTGTGACTTTTTCTTTGGCTGCAACAGGCGCTGTCTTAATGCGAGGTTATGATTTTGGCATGTGGGCCGTAAAGAAAGCTTCCGCTTGTGCTGACAGAGTGTCTGATGCTGGCGCCGAAATGTATCATAGATTTGCATGATTAAAATATTGTTTTGTCGCGTGCTAGGGTTTTTTTTATTGTGTTGTTCGATAACAAATGCCTGTGAAGTCACAGATGACGCGGGACAAAAAATTCATTTAGTCCATCCCGCAAAAAGAATAATTAGTTTAGCGCCTGATCTCACTGAATTACTTTTCGCAGCAGGCGCAGGTCATCAAATCGTTGGTGTGATGCAAGGCAGTGATTATCCAGACGCTGCAAAAAAAATTCCGATTGTTGGTAATTACCTTTCACTCAACGCGGAAGCTATTTTATCATTAAAACCCGATTTAATTATTGCATGGGAAGGTGGAAATTCTGCGCTGCAATTGCAGCAATTAAAACATTTCCCTATTCCTGTTTTTTTAAGTCATCAGCGTGATGTAACAGATATTCCTAAAACATTACAAAAACTAGGCTGTTTAGCAGGCACAGAGCGCATAGCAAATCGCGCAGCAACAGAATTTTTAAAACACTATCAAACCTTACAAAAACAATACGCACATCAAAAACCTGTATCTGTTTTTTATGAAGTGTGGCCGCGTCCACTCACAACGATCAATCATGAAAGTTGGATAAATCAAATCATCACATTGTGTGGCGGCAAAAATATTTTTGCTAATTTAAAAATGATTGCGCCACAAGTAAATGAAGAAGCCGTGATTGCCGCAAACCCAGAAGTGATCATCGGTCCCGATACAACAGATTGGCAATCAACATGGAAGAAGTGGCCGCAATTAACAGCAGTCAATCAAAAACACTTGTATGCCATCCACCCAGATTGGATTGAAAGAGCGGGTCCTCGATTAATAAATGGCGCAGAAGAAATTTGCCGTAGTGTTCATCCACGCTAATCACCTCTTCTCTTAGCTTAATGCGCATGGATGCTTTTATATAAAAACAGGCAAGTTCTCGAGGTCCTCTATGAGCGAGAGCGACTGGAAGCCAGGGATGGCTCCCTAGTCACAGGGATGTGACGTTTGGAGCAGCTCGATCATAGGGGGCCTCACGAGCTTGCGACCTTCAATCTGTGCAAATAAAGATCTCAAGACTATTAAGCGCAGCCACAAAAGCAAAAATTCCCGACTATAACGTCCTGAGAATCTTTAGGTTTCAGGTATTTGCAGGTAAAATGTGAAGTCTTTGAAAATTATAAGCTAAAAGGAAAGTGAAGTATGAATCCAGCTTGGGAAGATTATGACCCAATCGAAACGAAAGAATGGTTAGAAGCCTTTGCTTCAGTCGTCACACACGAAGGTCCAGAACGTGCGCGTTTCATCATAGAACAGTTATTAGATCAGGCAGCGAAAACAGGTGTTGCAGGCCCGGCAACGATGTCGTCAGCTTACGTCAATACAATTGCTGTCAAAGATCAGCCCGATTATCCCGGTGACTTAGAATTAGAACGTAAAATAGATGCAGCCATTCGTTGGAATGCTATCGCAATGGTCATACGCGCAAAGCGTAATGCCGGCGGCGTCGGTGGACATTTATCTTCTTATGCATCGATTGCATCACTGTATGAAGTAGGCTTGAATCATTATTTTCGTGGCGCAACAAAAAATTCCGCAGGCGATTTAATTTATTTTCAAGGCCATTCCTCAGAAGGAAACTATGCGCGCGCATTTTTAGAAGGCCGTTTGTCAGAAAAACATTTAGTGAATTTTCGTCAAGAAGTCGATGGCGAAGGCGTCTCATCTTATCCGCATCCTTGGTTGATGCCAAAGTTCTGGCAATTTGCCACCGTGTCATTAGGCTTAGGTGCGTTACAAGCGATTTATCAAGCTCGCTTTATCAAATATCTTGAAAACCGCAAATTATTATCAGCGAATGATCGTAAAGTGTGGGTGTTCTGTGGTGACGGTGAAATGGATGAACCTGAATCCATTGCTGGACTCGCCATGGCGGCGCGTGAGCGCTTAGATAATATTATTTATGTCGTGAATTGTAATTTGCAGCGTTTAGATGGTTTGGTGCGTAGTAATAGTAAAATCGTGCAAGAGTTAGAAGGCGTCTTCCGTGGCGCAGGTTGGAATGTCATTAAAGTGTTATGGGACAGCGAATGGGATGCTTTGTTTGCAAAAGATAAAAAAGGTTTATTGCTAAAACGTTTAGGCGAGTGTGTTGATGGTGATTTGCAAAATGCTTATGTGCGTGGCGCTGCTTACACACGAGAATTTTTGTGTGGTGATAACGAAGAATTAAAAGCATTATTTGCCGACATTTCGGATGAACAAATGCTTTTGCTGCATAGAGGCGGACATGATCCAATTAAAATTAACGCAGCTTATGCCGCAGCAACAAAACATAAAGATCAGCCTACTGTTATTTTAGCGCAAAGCGTGAAAGGTTACGGCTTAGGCACAACAGGTGCAGAAGGACGCAACATCGCGCATAACCAATTAGATATGACAGAAACCGAATTAAAAGCCTTTCGTGAGCGTTTCAAATTACCATTAAATGACGAACAATTATTAGCATTTGAATTTTACAAACCCGATGCAAAAAGTCCTGAAATGAAATATTTGCATGCGCAACGTGAAAAATTAGGTGGCTACTTGCCATTGCGTGAATCACCGTCAGCGCCACTCAAAGTGCCAGCTCTAGCAGCGTTTGATGCAGTGCTAAAAGGTACCGGCGATCGTACTGCGTCAACTACCATGATGTTAGGCAGAATTTTAAATGTCTTGTTAAAAGATCCTGAAATTCACCAACGCATTGTGCCAATTTTTTCAGATGAAGTGCGAACCTTTGGTTTGGAATCTTTGTTCAGACAAATTGGAATTTATTCACATGTCGGGCAGCTTTATACACCAGAAGATAAAGAACAATTAATTTATTATCGTGAAAGCCAAGATGGACAAGTGTTAGAAGAAGGCATTACAGAAGCAGGCTGTATGGCATCTTGGATAGCAGCTGCGACTTCTTATTCAACGCATCGTTTCCCTATGATTCCATTTTTCACGTATTACTCTATGTTTGGATTCCAACGCGTAGGGGATTTCATTTGGGCAGCAGGCGATATGCGTGCGCGCGGATTTTTGATTGGCGCAACAGCAGGACGCACCACTTTAGAAGGTGAAGGCTTGCAACACCAAGATGGACAAAGTTTATTAGCAGCGAGTGCAGTGCCAAACTGTCGTGCTTACGATCCTACGTTTGGTTATGAAATGGCAGTGATCATCCAAGATGGTTTGCGTCGCATGGTTCAAGAAGAGGAAGATGTGTTTTATTACATCATGGCGATGAATGAAAAATATCTGCAGCCTGAAATGCCTAAAGGTGTGGAAGAAGGCATTCTCAAAGGGATGTATCGCTATAAAGAAGCGGGCAAAGCTAAACATAAAGTTCAATTACTCGGAAGTGGTGCGATCTTGCGTGAAGTGATAGCCGCTGCTGAGTTGTTAGAAAAAGATTTTGAAGTGGCAGCCGATGTTTGGAGCGTCACAAGCTTTAATGAAATAAGTCGCGAAGCATCAGCTTTAGAAAGACTGAATCTTTTACATCCTGAGAAAAAGCAGGCGCCAAGTTATCTTGAATCTTGTTTGGCAGGACATAAAGGTCCTATCATCGCAGCGACCGATTATGTGCGTGCTTATGCAGAACAAATCAGACCTTATGTGAATCGCTCTTATACGGTGTTGGGCACAGATGGATTTGGACGTAGTGATACGCGCGAAAAACTCAGGCACTTTTTTGAAGTTGATCGTTATTATGTTGTTGTAGCGGCACTGCATGCTTTAGCAAAAGAAGGCACTATTCCTGCGGCTCAGGTATCAGCTTCTTTGAAGAAATATAAAATTGATCCTAAGAAACCGAATCCGCTTAGTGTGTAATTAAGTGTAGTACGACTGAAATTTGAAAGTAAGGAGAATAGAGTGGCTACAAAAAATATTACAGTCCCCGATATCGGTGGCGCAGCAGATGTTGATGTCATCGAAGTTTTAGTGAAAGTCGGTGACACAATCGCAGTTGACACACCGTTGCTCACATTAGAATCCGATAAAGCAACAATGGATGTTCCATCTTCTGACGCAGGCGTAGTCAAAGAATTAAAAGTAAAAGCAGGTGATAAAGTTTCTGTAGGTTCTGTGATTTTAACAGTGGAAGCAGCAGGTAACGCAGCAGCGCCCGCGCCCGCTAAAGCAGAAAAACCTGTTGCAGCAGAAAAAGTGACGCCTCTCGCAGAAAAAACTGTTACCGTAGCTGCGCCTAAGCCTACTGTAGAAGAAACCAAAGTCGTAGAAGGTGAGTTAGATGATGTGCATGCGGGCCCTTCGGTCAGACGAATCGCACGTGAATTTGGTATCACTTTGTCACAAGTGCCAGCGACCGGACCTAAAAATCGCATCTTAAAAGAAGACATACAAGAATTTGTGAAATCACGTATTTCCCAAACGCCTGCCACAACAGGTGGCATGGGATTGCCAGTTGCGCCACAAATTGATTTCTCGCAATTCGGTAAAATTGAGACAACACCTTTATCCAGAATTAAAAAGCTCACAGGAAAAAATTTACATCGCAACTGGTTGCTCGTTCCACATGTGACACAATTTGCTGATGCCGATATTACAGAATTAGAAGAATTCCGCGGAACGCAAAAAGCGGCTTTAGAAAAACAAGGCGTGAAACTCACACCGTTAGTTTTCATTTTAAAGGCGGTTGTTGCTTCATTAAAAGCTTTCCCGCAATTTAATTCTTCTTTAGATGCGAGTGGTGAGAGTTTAATTCTGAAAAAATATATTAACATTGGAATCGCGGTTGATACGCCAGATGGTTTGGTTGTGCCTGTGATTCGTGATGTAGATAAAAAAGGCATGCAAGATTTAGCGAAAGAATTAAGTCACATCAGTGAAAAAGCCCGTAATCGACAACTCACTGCAGCGGATATGCAAGGCGGATGTTTTTCGATTTCTAGCTTAGGAGGCATTGGTGGTACAGCATTTACGCCTATCGTGAATGTGCCAGAAGTCGCTATCTTAGGTGTGTCTAAATCATCTTATAAACCTGTCTATCAAGACGGTGGATTTGTGCCACGCTTAATGCTGCCTTTGTCGCTCTCTTATGATCATCGCGTGATTGATGGTGCAGATGGTGCGCGTTTTATTATGCATTTAACAGCAATGTTGTCTGATATACGAAATTTATTATTGTAATATTGAATAGGAAACAGAAAAATGAGTAACGAATTACATGCAGAAGTAGTGGTATTAGGAAGTGGCCCTGGTGGATATACAGCTGCGTTTCGCGCTGCGGATCTTGGTAAAAAAGTCATTTTAATCGAAC
>CAJCIZ010000075.1 GCA_903970525.1 Myxococcales bacterium
GAGGTTTAATTTCCTGCTCAGTGAGATTATTATCAATTTCAAGTCGCCCATCGACTAAGAAACGCTCAAGGCCTGCGCGAAATTTAATGCAATAATTGACGGCTTTTCCCAGGGAAGACTGAGGCAAAACGGTTGGTTGAATTTGTTCTAACCAAACATAAAATTGTTCCATTAATGGTTTTGATTTTTCCTGACGTAATTTATAACGTTCTTCTGGCTTTAACTGATTATTTTTTGCCTCCCGTTCAATTTTATAGAGCTCTTTAAAAAACCGAAGAGCTTCTTTAGCAACACCACGGCCTTTGTTGGCACGAGCAATAGGTTCAAATTTTCGTCTTGCGTGTGAATTACAGTTAACAATGTCTGCATTAGTACTACCAACAAGCTCAAAGAAATTATCACCATCGACGTGTAAATATCCCTTAAAGCCTACAAACCAATCGTAAACAAATTGTTTATGCTCCACATCGTTATAGTCATAAAGGATAACAGACTCTTGTGGAGGTCCCCCGCGAATACAGTAAACATAAGATTTTGTTGTTGCAGGACGTCCTGGCTCATTGAGCACTTGTAATGTGGTGGCGTCACAACTCGCAACATCATAGTCAATCACCCGGTCTTTGAATAAATTATAAATGGGTCTTAATGGGGCCATCAAATCGATAAGCCAACGTGCCATGGTTTGACGAGAGCAATCAATGCCGTGCCTATCGTGTAATTGTCTTTCCAAGTGATAAAGAGGTTGTCTATCATCAAGCTTACTGACCACTAAAAAAGCCAAAAACTCCGGACTTGCCTTGATTTTAGGAAGAATATGGTGCGGTGCAGGTGCAGTCATGATACTGCCATCGCAACCCTTTGGGCAGATAGCCACTTCGCGTCGTTGCTCCACAATTTCAATCACACAAGGCTGGTAGTGAACAGACTCTTTTGTTTCATAGCGAATAACAGTCTTGCATGAACCACAGGCACATTCTTTGTCTTCATCAGACAGTGGAATAATTTCAATACGACGAGGTAAATCCTTTTCGGTTTTATTCTTTTTTTTGCGACTGTATGCAGCGACCGGAGAAGTCTCTTCTGGCAATTGCTCGCCAGCAGCCTCGGCATTAGAAAAAATGCTATTATTATCTTGCAGAAAATCAAGTTGGGTCTGTGCTGGATCAATATAACGCTCAGAACGCTGTCCAAAACGATGGCGTTGCAGTTCTCTAATCTGCTCTTTTAGTGAATCATACGCTGCCGAGTATTGTTCGCAACGCGCTTGAAACAAGGTCAACTCAGCTTTTAATGCTTGATTTTCATTCATTAATTGAGTGACCTGTTGTTGAGAGCTCATTGGATAATACGCCTTATTAAATACAGCGCTATTATAACATAACTTGTTATTTTTAAGTGCTTTCTCATCTATTTTTACGCTTATTTTCTTAGAAGAAATTACTGGCTGTGACCTCCGGCAATTGGGTTTGTTTTGCAAAATCTAATCCAGAAAGTAACCAGCTTAATTGGTCTCGTGTGAGCTCCATAGCCTCATCGTTAATAGCAGGAAACTTCAACCGCCCTTTTTCTAAACGCTTATAACAAAGCCAAAAACCATTTCTATCCCACCAGAGTATTTTTATTTTATTCGCCTGTCGATTACGGAATAAAAATAGCTGACCTGATGTGGGACTTAGTTGAAGATGATCGGCTATTAGCATTACCGTACCGTCAATTTGTTTCCTGAAGTCAATTGGATTCGGATACAGCCAAATTTTAGCGTTGAATGATAAAAACATCTTAGCGTACTGCCGACAAAACCAAAGGTATTACACTTTGTTCATGAATTGCTAATACGCTTCCATTTCTTAGAGTCAGCGTACATAGTATAGGAAGCTCCATTGGAATAGTTGAATCATTCTCCGTGGCAATAGATTTAAGTTCAATAGGTATTAATCTTGGCGAAACACGCTTCTCTTTTCTTACCCAATAATAAAATCGATCATAATTTAATTGATGTTCGCGACAATAAATTGTTGCAGGTAAACCACTTTTCTTTTGCTTGGCAAGATGTTCTTTCCAATACTGCTCGTCTGAAGAAGATTTTTGTACTGGGATGCTCATCATTAATATCCTACGAATAAAAAGTAATGGCAGCACTATCGCAGAGGCTAAAAAATATTAAAAGATGGGGTTCCTGGAGCGCTTACAAATCAACATCAACGGCTCTCCCAAAAAAATAGATTAAGCTTCTTCTCTTGAAATAGAGTGTTCTTCTCCAATGAATAATGAGAGCGCTGTTTAATGCGCTCAATCAATTTTTGTTTTGCTTCGGTTTGATCATCTAAATTAGTATTGTGATAATAAGAAAGCGCCCCAATCAATAAATCAGCCAGTTGCAACTGCTCAATCTCATGAGAATGAGTAATTTGTACACGCTCTATTATTTTTTGAGAAAAATCATAATTACTTGTACAAAGAATTTTGCGTAACTCTTTAACCTTAGAACCACCACGAGTATCTTTAATATCAATATATATTCTGTAATTTGATTCAGGGTTAAGGATAATTTTTAATAACGAAAAATATATCTTGTAGTACCAATCATCATGTGACTGCTGAAACCGTCCATGATCTAAATTGGTTTTATCTGCAATGATCGCCCTAAAGTGTAGATTGGCTTCGTCAAAAAAATAATCAATCAGATCAATATAAAATTCTAATTTTGCTGGAGAAACCTTGTTCCATTTTGTTTCTCTATGACGGCTACTAAAATGTTTTTCTTTTATTTCTCTAATT
>CAJCIZ010000076.1 GCA_903970525.1 Myxococcales bacterium
GTTCTCTTTCTTGGTGTAGTAACCGAAAGAGAAACCCCTCCTGAGCTTTTAATCAAGCTTTTTGAGGGGTTTTTTATTTAAACATCAATTAATGTGATTAGAATTACGGGAGTCAGGCATCAAATTATATGACAAGGCTGAAAAAAGCCGCGCCAATTGGTGCGGTTTTACTTGGTAATTGTGATTCATTAACAACAAAGATACATGGTCTATTTAGACTAGTAGCATTGGTTTGACCATTTGTATTTAATTCCAAAGCCATTTAAAAAATTTGTGAATGATAAAATTGGATTTATTTGCTTTGTATATTCTTTTAAATAATTAATTATTTCTTTATAACTGCTTATTTGGTTTTCAGTTAGAGGTTGAGCTTTCGATGAATCAGTGATTTCTTGACAAAAATCTTCGATTAACTTTGATTGCTTCCAGGATTCTATGGCACTAAACATATAATCAACTTTTCTTTTGTATTCTGCTTCCTGTCTTTGTATTTCTATATACTGTTTTTGCCGTTCTGCTGCTTCAATTTCCCATTGCTTCTTTCTTTCCTCTGCAAGTTTATATTCTTCAGCTACTTTATAGATTTCAATAATAAACTCATTAAACTGATTTTCTATACGCTTAATCTTCCCATCATTCCAATGATGTTTTATATTACATACATTTTTTGGCGTTAGAAGATTCAGGCACAGTTTTCCGTTGGGATGATAATCCCACTTAGGAGGCGTTCTCCATGAAAATTCTTTTTGTTCAGCGATTTCTTCTTTTGTAGGTTTATGATCTTTTCGATCAAACTTTTCAGAAATAGAAAATCCAATTTCGATGTTTTCTATAGTAGTAGAAAAATATCTTGTATTTTCTTTTGGCCATTGTATGCTGAAGTTCCTATTTTTTAGAGCAGAGAGCAGGGTATCTATGATCTGTATGGTGCGGGGAAGGCTATTTTTTGTGACATAGATTGGAGGCGGGCATTTTGCGCGAGAATGGATTATGTTGTTGTTGTCGCTTTTTGCATTGATTAAAAGCTTTTCTGCTCTGAGTGCGTATTTATGTTTGATAATATTATCATAGCTAACTGTAATTTTATTAAGTACTTCTGATTCTTTCTTTGCTATTTCATTAAAGGCATCACTGTAAATAACTTGTGGTTCTTTCTCTTTTTCTCGGTAAACAATTTCAATATTAATTGAGGCATCTTTTAATTTTGGTAGTAGTTTCTGCGATGCTTTTTTACCGGTTTCAATTTTTCTCCAATATCCTCTACCGGGTACTGGAATTTGATGTTTCTTGCAGATTTTGGCAAGTCCTACATCAGATAGGCAAAATTGCTTTGCTAACTGTTGTAAAGGAATTTTCCAGGCCAATTCATACAGTTCTTCACGGGTTAAAGTTTTTTTTCCATAGTGAGCCTCATCGACGATTCAGATTGTAGATATGAAATTATAAGGGTCGAGATGGTTGTTTGTTAAATACAATTACGATGCATTATAATTTCACTTCATTTGCACTTCATAATTTTAATGCTATGTAAATTTCAGGTTATTTCTTTTGGTAACTTGTTGATTTTAATGATGCCGACGCGCAGAATCGAACTGCGGACCTACTGATTACGAATCAGTTGCTCTACCAACTGAGCTACGTCGGCTTTTTGGACAGATGCTAAAATTGCAGCAGGGCGCAATCTTAAGCAAAAGAGGAGGGCGGTGCAACTGAAACTACCAGGTGTGATGGAGGTTATTGTCTTTTTAACCATTCTTGGATTGGGGGGTTAAATATCGGGCAGGGAGTACGTATTTTCCCTAGGGATTTTCTCTTTGAAAACATACCACCTCTCGTAAATCTTTGTTATACTTACTAATGTCAATATCCAGGTGCTCAATTTTTCCCTTTTTGGCGATAAAATAAAGACCACTTTTGAGAGAAGACATCTTTTTTAATTGGAATGAAGGTTGATTCTTTATGGCAGCAGCTCGCGAAAATGGAACCGTTAAGTGGTTCAACAACAGTAAAGGTTATGGGTTTATTCAAAGAGATCAAGGCGGCGATGTGTTTGTTCATTTCCGTGCTATTCGCGGCGATGGCTACCGCTCTCTTGAAGAAGGACAACGTGTAGCGTTCACTGTGGCGCAAGGCCAAAAAGGCTTGCAAGCAGAAGACGTCGAAGTCGTCGAGTAATCTCTGGATCATATTTAATAAATATTATCCTGTTCAACATGTCGCTAACGGATTGGGCGACCAATCCAAAGCGGCGTGTTGAAACACTTTTTTACCGTTTTATTCGTAATACCTTCAATCCGCAGGTCGCTCTTGAGCAAAGAATCTAAAGTCGAAAAAAAATTATTACACTATACCGGTAAAGCCATAGGCGATTTTAAAATGATCCAGTCTGGTGACAGGGTCATGGTGTGCCTATCAGGTGGAAAAGATTCCTATACGCTGTTGCGTATCTTAACTTTGCTGCGCCGCCGTTATAACAAATTTGAAATTTTTGCGTTTACGCTTGATCAATCGCATCCGGGTTGGAATGATGCAGGCATGCGTCAATGGTTAGAAACCAATAACATCCCTTATAAAATTTTAACAGAAGATACTTATTCCATCGTCAAAGAAAAAATTCCAGAAGGGAATACGTATTGTTCTTTGTGCTCACGTTTGCGTCGCGGCATTATTTATCGTTTTGCAGAAGAAAATGGATTTAATAAAATTGCATTAGGACATCATCGTGATGATTTGATTACGACGTTGTTGATGTCGATTTTTTATAGCGGTGAAATTCGCTCTATGCCGCCGAAATTATTGAGTGATAATAAAAAACATATTGTGATTCGTCCGCTCGCGTATTGTCAGGAAAATGACATTATTGATTATGCAAATGAACAGAAATTTCCGATTATTCCTTGTAACTTGTGTGGGTCGCAGGAAACGTTGATGCGTCAGCGGGTGAAGATGTTGATTCAACAACTCAGTAAGGAAAATCCTAAGATTCCAAGTAATATGTTGCATGCGTTGACTAGTGTGAAGTTGAGTCAGTTGATGGATAAGACGCATTGGGATTTTCGAGGGTTGGAAGGGAAGCGGGAGAATAAGGAAAAGCTTTCTGAGGAAGAGTTGGATTTGGCGTTGACGGAGTTGGAGTTTTAGAGGTATTTCTTTGGGTTTGTGGTTGTTTATGGGGAGGCTTGGATTGCCGCGTCGCTGCGCTCCTCGCAATGACGGGCTTTGCTTTGACTGATGGTTATCACTCCACCCACATCGGCACAAATTTATCACCTAGCTTTGACTCATGACTGTGTTGCTTCCAATTCTGATCTAAGCTTGCGACTAATCGCCAGAATTTTGTGGAATGATTCATGTGTACGGTATGGCACAGCTCATGAATAATAATATGATCCACTAAATGTGTCGGTAAAAAAAGTAATTTGAAATTGAGATTCAGAGATTTATCAGTAGAACAACTGCCCCAGCGGCTGCGTTGGCCGCGTATGCTGACATCTCTATAAGTAAGCTTTGTTTGCTGACTCAACATTTGTAAGCGCTGCGGTAAATATTTTTGTGCTTGTTTTCTCACCCAGTTCGCCAGCATTTTTTTGCACGCTGCTTTATCCTGAGTATTACCTAATAAAACCAACTCATTCAACTGATGACGGATCTGTAGACGTAATTTTTTATTGTCGCAATTGATGTAATCTATTTTCCAAATTTGATTGAGGCTGGCAAGATTGATTTCTGTCGGTAAATCTTTTTCTTGTAAGGCTTGAATTTCTATTTTAATTTTTTCTAATTGTTTTTGTATCCAGGGTTTGTGGGTTTCTAATATTTCTGGAATGTGTTTTTGATTGAAGCGTAATGGGACGATGAGCTCTAAACCATAACGCACGGAGGCTTTGAGTTGTACGTGTCGGACGCGACCACTTTTTTTGAGGGTGAATTGAGGTGGCCATGGGGATAAGGGGAGTTGCGTTTCCATGTTATTTTGCGGTTTGGTCGTTGAGTTGTAGGACCAATAGCATTTCTTCTTCTAGATCGGAATAGTGTTTCGCCAAGGTGCTGAGTTGATTGGTTTTTACCGCGGTTTCAAAAGCTGTGGCAGCGTTTTTGAGGCGGGGTAGGCCGCAGTAGCTTAGGCCGCCTCGGAATTTGTGTAAGAGCTTGGCTAGGGTAGCTATGTCATGGGTGGCGAGAGCTATTTTGATAGTCTCAAGCTCATAGGGTAAGGATTTTACCATGATGGATAGCATTTCTTCGGCGAGATCGCGCTTGTTGCCGGCGAGTTTTGTGGCTAATTCCCAGTCTATAATCAGTTCTTTGTTTTCTGTCATGTTGGTTCACTGGATTGGGTAAAAGGGTAATGTGGCTTAATTTGAGGTTGTTGTAAAGAGGGAGGCTTAGCCTTCGCTCAATCGCTTAGCGTCAATCACCCCTTGCAAATGATGGATTTGGGTTAAAAGCTCCGTCAATTGCGTCAACGCATTAATCTGCACCGTCAACATAATCACCAGCATATTATCTCTATTCACCGTAGAATTTAAATTCACCACACTGACTTTTGTGCTAATCAACAATGTCGTGATTTCCTTTAATAAATTTTCTCGGTTATGCGCACGTACTAACAAATCAACATAATAGTAGCCTGCATTTTTACTGTCCCATGTGATTTGCATTAACCGACCACTGTCTTTAGGATCAAGATGTGAAATGTTTTTGCAGGTTTTTTTATGGATGGAAACACCGCTGCCTTGTGTAATAAAACCAATAATATCATCGCCAGGAATAGGCTTGCAGCATCTCGCAATTCTTGTCAGTAAATCATTAATACCAGCAATACTCATGCCAGCGCTTTTCGTCACCATTTTTTTAGAAACAACTGAGAAAGCCGGTTTATTAGGCTCATGTTCTGTTTCTAACATATGCGTGATTTGCACAGGGCGAATGTTGCCACGACCTAAAGCAGCGAGAAAAGTTTCTTCATCTTTCAAATTAAATCTCGCAGCCATTTTTTGTAAATTGGTATGTGAACCTAATTTAGCAAAATCACGTTCCCACGTACGGCGGCCTTGTTCTATGTGTTGATTCAAATCTTGTTGTCTAAACCAATGCGCGACTTTTGCTTTTGCACGTGGTGTCGCGAGATAACCAAATTCACTGTTCAACCAATCACGGCTAGGTGTGCCCTTAGGGTTGGTTAAAATTTCAATTTTATCGCCCATACGCAATTTATAGGTTAAAGGCACAATATGGCCGTTAATTTTAGCGCCACGACAATGATTACCGATTTCACTGTGAATGAGATACGCACAATCTAGTGGTGTCGCACCATCAGCTAATTCAAGAATTTCTCCCGTCGGTGTGAAAACATAAACGCGATCAGAGAGAATTTGTTCGAAGTCAGGATTAATATTATCTTCTTGTGCGGCAACATCACGGTGCCAATCTAACAATTGACGTAAGATGGCGACTTTGGTTTCATAACCTGCGTGGGAGGCTTTATTTTCTTTATACATCCAGTGCGCAGCGACACCGCGTTCGGCTTCTTCATGCATTTCAAATGTTCGAATTTGAATTTCAAGATTTCTGCCATCAGGGCCAACCACAGCGGTATGAATAGATTTATAACCATTGGGTTTTGGCGTCGCGATGTAATCATCAAATTCTTCAGGAATATGTTTCCACAAGCTGTGTGCAATGCTTAATGCTGCATAACAATCTTCTACGGTAGGAACTAAAATACGCACTGCACTACTGTCATAAATATCTTTGTAGTCCAGATCTTTTCTAACGGTTTTTAAATAAATACTATAAATATGTTTCGCACGACCACTGATTTCTGCTTTGATGTGAGCATCAGCGATATGTTGTCTTAAGCTATCCATGATGGCATGAATGCGAGTTTCTCTATCAACACGGCGTTCTGCTAAAAATTTCGCAATTTTTTTATAAGAATCGGGATCATAATAATGGAAAGAAATATCTTCTAATTCCCATTTTAACTGCCCAACACCTAAGCGATTCGCGAGCGGCGCATAAATATCCATGGTTTCTTGCGCAATATGTTTCCGTTCTTGTGGGTTAATACCTTTGATGCCGCGCATGATAGTAGTGCGTTCTGCTAATTTAATCAAAACCACGCGAATGTCAGATACCATGGCGAGCAATAATTTACGTAAGCGGTCAATTTGTGTTGCATCACGTTCTGCGTCAGTGGATTTTTGCAGATTACGCATTGCTTCCATCTGCGATACGCCTTGGATAAGCTTGTTTACTTGTGCGCTTAATTTTTCTTGTAAAGTTTCTGTTGTTATTTTTGTGTTTTTTACACTGCTGACCATGATGGCAGCAGCAACGGCATCTTGATCGAGTTTGAGATTTAAAATGATTTCAGCCATTTCTAAACCTTGTTCTATACAAGGCTGGCCGTAGAAAGTGGTTAAGCCTTTGCTGATGTCTTTTGCAAGATGAGCCGCTTTTTCGATGATATCGGTTTTTTCAAGATGATAAGTTGTCCTGACTTTTTGTAGCCAGGCATCTAAATCTATCTCGCCGTCTTCTAGATAGATGAATTTTTGTTTGATGCTTACCATAGTCTCGTCCTGATCGATATTCTCTAATTATAGTGCGTCTAGCGGCTAAACAGGGCAATCGCTTCAATATGGCTGGTATGGGGGAACATATTGATAACACCAACTTTTTTCAATTTATAGCCATGCTTATGCACCAGTTCACCCGCATCGCGTGCCAATGTCGCGGGATTACAGGAAACGTAGACAATTTTCTTAGCAGCAAATTTCGGAAAGAGGTCAATCATTTCTTTTGCGCCACTGCGCGGTGGATCTAATAAAATTTTATCGTAAGATTTTTTCATCCAAGTGGGTTGTGCTCTGGGCACTATTACAAGATTGCTGGTATGAAATTCTGTATTGGTCAGCTGATTCAATTCAGCATTTTTTTGTGCGCGTTTCACCATGTCATCGCTGCCTTCAATGCCCACAACGTGTTCTGCATAGCGTGCAATTGGCAAAGTGAAATTTCCTAAGCCACAAAAAAGATCTAACACCGTATCTGTTTTCTGCAAGTCTAACCAATCAAGTGCTTGTTGAATCATACGTGGATTAATTTCACTGTTAATTTGTGTGAAATCTAAGGGATGAAATTGTAAGCAAATATCATGCTCTTTTAAGGAATAGCTTAATAATTCCGTATCATCTAACGGCCAAATTTTATGAACACGAGCCGGCGGTGAAGGTTGTAAATAAATATGAAAATGATGCGCCGCACCGAACGCAGTTAATTTTTTGATATCGTCATCTGTTAACGCAGTGAGATGTCGAATAACCAAAGCGACCGTTTCATCGCTAGCGGCAATTTCAACTTGTGGAATATTCAGACTTTGTGAAAGACTCTCAACTAAGTTTTTAATCGCAGGAATTTGATTACCTACGCGCGCATCGAGAATTTCACAACGATTCAAGTTAGTTAATCTGTTGCTATCTTTTTCACGAAATCCAACTTGAAAGGATTGCGTGTTGCGATGAAATAACACCCCCAGACGCGCTTTGCGTCTATAGTTGAGAGGCGAGCCAAAGAGTGGGGGAACGACTTCATCTGGTTCGACTTTGCCAAAATGCTTGAGTTGCTCTTGCAAGGTTTTTTCTTTTTGCTTAATTTGTGCGGTCATAGACAGATGTTGCAAACTACAGCCACCGCAAGTGCCGAAGTGTTCGCAAGGTGGTGTAGCGCGATCCGCTGAAGCAGAAAGAATTTCTATGACTTCGCCTTCATTGTATTTCGTATGTTTTCTCGTGAGCTTGAATCGCACGGATTCACCGGGTAATGCGCCGCGTATGAAAGTGGTTTTCCCATCTTTTAACGTAGCAATACCGCGGCCATCATGGCTTAAGCCGGTGATAGTAGTTGATAAATCACTGTCAGATGATGTAAGTTGTTTGTATGCTTTTTTCATAATGTTAGCTTTTTAGTATGAGCACTATTATATCAGCTTGGACGATGAAAGATAACTCGTTCGCATAAGGAAATGCTGCATGAGTCAGTTTTTTGCGATACACCCTGACAATCCACAACCCCGCTTGATCAAGCAAGCTGCCAAAATTGTCCAAGACGGCGGTGTCATTGTTTATCCTACCGATTCAGCCTATGCACTGGGCTGTCAGCTTGCAAACAAGGATGCAGTTGAACGTATCCGCCAAATTCGTCAGTTGACGGATAAACATAATTTCACACTGGTTTGTCGTGATCTGTCAGAAATTTCGACCTATGCCATTGTGGATAATGCGGCTTTTCGTTTGCTGAAAGCGCATACCCCGGGGCCTTATACTTTTATTTTACGCGCGACCAGTGAAGTGCCGCGCCGCTTATTGCACCCAAAGCGCAATACAATCGGTCTACGTGTGCCAGATAGTAAAATTGTACGTGCACTATTAGATGAACTCGATGAGCCTTTGATGAGTGTGACATTGGCATTGCCAGATCAAGAATTTCCTTTCGTCGATGCGCAAGATATTTATGAATCCTTGCAACATCGTGTCGATTTAGTCATCGATGGCGGGGCGTGCGGCATGACGCCGACGACAGTTGTTGATTTGATGCAAGAAATTCCCACCATTTTACGGGTGGGGAAAGGCGATCCTAGCGCTATCAGCTAATAAAATATCTTTCCCATATAAAATCAGTCAGTTATATCGCACAAGTGGGTAGTAACCTTGCAAATCTCTGAATACTTTCTATACTTAAATTGGGTGTTTTGATAGTTTTTTTATCCGGAACCGATCAGTAAATATTATGGGAGACTGTCTTGTAGCGCGGTGAGCAGGTCCTGGAAGTTCACAGGAAAGCCTAAAGTTCTACACAAGTCTCCACAGTGAATTAAAACACAGGTTTCTCGCGATAATCCTACCAAAACGCCTTTTTATTATCTTTCATTTCCACTTGTGATATCCCATCTAAAGTAATATAAATGACTAAACGATTTTTAAGGATTAGTCAGATGAATGCAATTATTGATTGCGAACACGAATACGGTGCGCATAACTATGATCCACTCCCCGTTGTATTGACGCGCGGTGAAGGTGTTTATGTGTGGGATGATGCGGGTAATCGTTATATTGATATGATGAGCGCGTATTCGGCGGTGAGTCACGGACACTGCCATCCCAAATTGGTTAACGCACTGATAGAGCAAGCCAAAAAATTGGTGATTGTGTCGCGTTCATTCTATACCGATACACTGGGTCTCTTTTTAAAAACCATTTGTGAACACACGCGTCAAGACTGCGCTTTGCCTATGAACACAGGGGTTGAAGCAGTTGAAACGGCTTTAAAAGCAGCACGAAAATGGGCTTATACCATCAAAGGTGTTCCACAAGACAAGGCTGAAATTATTGCCTGCAAAGGTAATTTTCATGGCCGAACAATTTCAGTGCTTGGTATGTCTACCGAACCACAATATCGTAATGGGTTCGGACCTTTTCCAGCAGGATTTAAAATTATTCCATATGGGGACGCCGCACAACTTGAAAGTGCGATCACGCCTAATACGGCAGCTTTCATTGTAGAACCGATTCAAGGTGAGAATGGCATTATTGTTCCACCAGCTGGATATTTAAAAGCGTGCGCTGATATTTGTCAGAAAAATAATGTTTTATTGATTTGTGATGAAATTCAAACAGGATTAGGCCGAACAGGAAAATTTCTTGCCTGTGATCACGAAGGGATTGCTCCAGATGGATTGATTTTAGGAAAAGCCTTAGGTGGTGGATTGCTACCTGTTTCTCTTTTCTTAGCACGTAAAGATGTGATGGATGTATTCACGCCAGGCGATCATGGTAGTACTTTTGGCGGGAATGAGCTGGCGGCTGTGGTTGGATTAGCAGCAGTTAATGTGTTAATTGAAGAAAACTTAACCGCACGTGCTGCAGAATCTGGTGCGGATCTCTTACAAAAACTTAAGCAACTTAAATCGCCCATCATTGCCGACATCAGGGGTAAAGGATTACTCATTGGCATTGAGATTAATCCACGCTATTATTCAGCTAGGGCTTTGTGTTTGAAACTATTGAAAAAAGGTATTTTATCTAAAGAAACACATGGTACAGTAATACGATTAGCGCCACCTTTGATGATTAGCTCAGAACAAATAAATACTGTTGTTTCTGCTATCTCTCAAGTGTTGACTGAAGCAGAACAAGAAATGCAGGGAACTGTCAATAAAGCGTAATGGATGACAGCCAGGTTTGATAAAAGGAGTTTTCATGAAAAGATTAGTAAAACTTTCTGCGATTATCATGAGTGCATGTTTATCAACAGTAGCTTTGGCGGATGATGTAGGAGTCAGTGCTGCACAACGTTATGTTCACGCCAAAGTTGTCGCAGAAAAATTGCGACAAGCCGATGTTGCAATGCAAAGTAAAGATTATGCAACAGCGGTTCCAATTTATCATGCGCTCGCTGATGGTGGCGATCCTATTGCACAATATCAAATGGGTTATTTGTACGGGAAAGGTTTGGGCGTAGAAAAAGATGATGATTTGTCAGCCGCATGGTTTTTAAAATCTAGCAAACAAGCATTACCCCAAGCACAATATGCATTAGGTATTTTATATTATTACGGTATTACGGTTCCGCAAGCGGTTACACAAGCAGTTGACCTCTTTAAAGAAGCTGCCGCTAACAATGACAAGTATGCGCAATATATGATGGGCTATGCGTATGCAAATGGTATCGGTACCACGCAAGATATTGCGCAAGCACAAAAATACTATGCTCAATCAGCGGCGCAAGGTTTACCGCAAGCGCAGTATAACTTGGCATTGCTTCAATACAATAAAGGACAAGGTAGTTTAAAAGATTTAACTGCTGCATTTAATCAATTTACGGCAGAAGCGCAACAACATATAGATAGAGCAGAATATATGTTGGGGTTGATGTATACGCTTGGACTCGGTACACCGGTTGATAAAACGAGTGGGTTTTCTTGGTTTATGAATGCAGCGGATCAAGGTTATCCCGCTGCGCAATATAACTTAGGTGTGATGTATTACAATGGCTGGAGTGTTCCTTCGGATGTCAGGAAAGCATTGGACTGGGTGACGAAAGCGGCTACGCAAGGATTACCACGAGCGGAATATTTGTTAGGTTTTATGGCGTATAACGGCATAGGCATGACAAAGAATGTCGCTCAAGCAATAAATTGGTATTCAAAAGCCGCCGATGCAGGACTTCCAGATGCAGGATATGTCATGGGATATCTCTATCATAATGGTGTTGATGTTCCTAAAGATGATGTCAAAGCTTTTGCGTATTTCTTAGCCGCTGCAAAATCAGGCTCTGTCAAAGCAGAATATATGACAGGATTGCTCTATCAAAAAGGATTAGGCATACCTAGCGATATGCAGAATGCAGCAACTTGGTATACGAAAGCAGCAGAAGAAGGTTTAGATGATGCGCAAATTTCTTTAGGCAATTTGTACATTAATGGTGGGGATGACTTACCCGCAGATAACAAGAAAGCTTATATTTGGTTGGAATTAGCGTCTACTTCCAGCAATGCGCAAATTCGCACATCCGCAATTCAATTGCGCGATACATTGGCTAAGCTGATGAATCCGACAGAGGTTGCTGATGCAAAACAACAAGCTCAAACTTACTATCTCAAATATTCAAAGCACGCGCCGTAAGCAAGAGGAATAATGCAATATACTAATAAAACTTTTTTACGCTGGATAGCGGGTTTAGTTAGCATAGGCGGAATTCTTTACGGCTACGATATGGGTGTTATATCGGGCGCATTGCTTTTCATCACTCATTCGATTCCCATGAGTGATACGAAAGTTGGTTTGATAGTCGGTGCTGTATTAGGCGGTGCGTTGTTAGGAACGCTCATCGCTGGACCTATAGGCGATCGATATGGGCGGCGCTTGTTAATTGCCGCTTCTGCCATTGTTTTTTTAATCGGTGTCTTACAAATTTTAATCGCGAATTCTTTCTTACTCATTTTTTTGGCTAGATTGTTTTTAGGTATTGGCGTGGGTATGGTCGCTGTTGCTGTTCCACTCTATGTTGCTGAAATTGTGCCTAGCAAAGATCGCGGCAAATATATGACTTTTTTTCAATTGCTTTTAACCTTTGGGATAGTGTTGGCGTATTTTGTGGATCTTATATTTACGCCATCTGGGAATTGGCGTGCGATGTTTGCTGTTTTGTTGATTCCTGTTTCTATTTTATTGCTAGGCGTGTTAAAGCTGCCCGAGTCACCCCGTTGGTTAATCGCACAGGGTCATCTAGATAAGGCTAAACAAGTCTTAGCAAGAATTCGTCATTCCGCGCATGAAGTCGAAAAAGACGTAGTCTCGATTCAGACGACTCTCCATGCGACAAAAAGTTCTTGGCGTGATTTTTACGCTAGTCAATTTTTAAAGCCTTGCATGATTGCAGTATCGATTGCTGTTTTTAATCAGCTCACAGGGATTAATTCATTTTTACAATATGCGCCTCTTATTTTGAAAAATGCAGGTATAGCTTCTAATCTCGTTACTATGCTAGGGTCTGCTGGAATTGGTATTTTAAATTTTCTTTTTACGATTGTGGCCATTTTAATGATTGATACCGTTGGACGACGTCCGTTGTTATTGACGGGTGTGTTAGGTGTGATAGGTGCAGAAATATTTTTGGGGGTGGTTTCATTTTTTTATTCGACATCTCCTTATTCAGGCATGTTGGCCTTGATTGGATTATTACTTTTTATCGTATTTTATGCTGTAGGACCAGGGGTTGTCGTGTGGTTGGCGATTTCAGAACTTTTCCCTACGCGTGTGCGAGGGAAAGGAATTGCGCTCTGCTTGTTTTTTAATTCCCTCGCTGCAACGGCGTTGTCAGTTTTCTTTTTACCGATTGTGAAAAATTTTGGCGTGGGGCAAACGTATTGGTTGTTTGCATTATTCAGCTTAGGATATTTCTTGACGACATATTTCTTCTTGCCAGAAACAAAATCACGTTCGCTGGAAGAAATTCAATTGGGATTTGCGAAAAAAGGCAAGTAAGGTTTTTACTCGCCTAATAACCATTCCGTTTCAACTTCTAATTCATCCGCCAATTGTTGTAATAACTCAGCGTCAGGTTTGACATGTCCTTCTAACAAACTCCATGCTTGTTGTTTGGTAATGCCGACCATTTTACTGAGAATAACAGCGCGTTCACGGGACGGTGTTGGAATATCTAAGTTGTCTAACGCATGATTTAAGCGTTCTGCGAATTGCCTTGCGATCTGTTGCACAATGTCTCTCCCTGACATTAACATCATCTTGAGTATACTGATCTGAAGTGTTTGGTCAATGGGGGATTACACGCTATCTTTTAGTAGTGCTGCGCTCAGTGTGTTCTTCAGTAATGTGGCGACGGTCATGGGACCAACACCACCCGGAACAGGTGTGATCCAAGCTGCGCGCTCACTTGCAATTTTATATTCTACGTCACCGGTCAGCGTGCCATCTTTTAGGCGATAAATCCCAACATCTATGACAGTGGCACCTAGTTTAATCCAGTCGCCTTTGATGAGCTCAGGTTTGCCGACAGCAGAGACGACTAAGTCTGCTTGTTTCACGAACTCAGCTAAATTTTTTGTAAAGCGGTGACAGACTGTGACGGTGCTGCCTGCTAAGAGTAATTCTAATGCCATAGGACGGCCTACAATATTAGAAGCGCCTATGATGACTGCGTGTTTGTCTTTGTATTGAAATTGAATGTTATCCAGCAGTGTCATGACACCCAATGGTGTGCAGGGGCGTAATAAAGGCCGGCGTTGTGCAAGTCTGCCCAAATTATAGGGATGGAAGCCATCGACATCTTTTTCAGGATGTATGGTTTCAATCAAGGTGTCTGAGTTGATATGGTCTGGCAAAGGTAGCTGAAGCAAGATGCCATCGACAGTGCGGTCTTCATTAAGGCGCTCGATGAGTGTTTTCACTTCTGCCTCTGAGATAGAGGCGGGTAGGGGATGATAGGCGGATAGGATGCCTACTTCTTCGCAAGCCTGGCGTTTATTTCTGACATAGACTTCTGAGGCAGCATCGTCACCAACTAGGATTACAGCGAGCCCTGGGGCGCGTAAGCCTCTTTGTTTGCGGTCAGCGATTTCTGTGGCGACGTCCTTGCGGATATCGGCCGCGAGCGCCTTACCATCGATGATTTGAGCTGTCATAATTGTGAACTCAGCTAGTTAAGGGTTAGGAGTGAGGGAATTATACAATAATCAGCAGCTTAATCACGGATAAAGTTACGCTAATGAATTGACTGGATGCAGCGTGCCGAGTATTATGCCAACCCGTCGTTGTTAAAAATGATAGGGCATACGGGGTATAGCGCAGTCTGGTAGCGCGCCTGCTTTGGGAGCAGGATGTCGGGGGTTCGAATCCCTCTACCCCGACCAATAATGTGTAAAATGCGCCTGTAGCTCATTTGGATAGAGCATCGCCCTTCTAAGGCGAGGGTAACAGGTTCGAATCCTGTCAGGCGCGCCAATCTTTAGTGCCTGATAGTTGTTATGGTGGATGTAGCTCAGCTGGTAGAGCCCCGGATTGTGATTCCGGTTGTCGCGGGTTCGAGCCCCGTCATTCACCCCAGTTGTTCTCTTCAGGGCCGTTAGCTCAGTTGGTAGAGCAGTTGACTCTTAATCAATTGGTCGTAGGTTCGATCCCTACACGGCCCATCAATAAAATCAATACCTTACAGATATTTTCCGCGGCCAAGAGCCTGTAACCTACGCCCTGGGGTACACTTCGGGGTGCACTTTCAATAAAGTAATCGATAGTAACTATTCGTTACTAGGGATAGCTTCAAAACTACGATGAACCTTTTTATTAATCCATTCTTCGATTGTTTCGGCATGCCAAGCCAAACGGTTGTTTATCAAAATTGGTTTTGGGAAATTATTCTTTTCCCACCAGCGGCGTAGGGTTAGGCGGTTGCGACCGATGATTTGTTCGGCATCTTTGATGAAATAAATTTGTGGTTTTAGATTGGCTGTCATAAGTTCTCTCGCTAGGGATGGTAGTTTGTGGGGGTGGTTTTTGTTATGAATGTGTTTATTAAATGTTTTCATTTGTAAACCACAACTGTATTATTGTTAGCTAGTGGTCGGGTATGCATGGATGTTAAATCATTTATATAGGGAGATATCGCATGTCAAAGAAGAGTTCTAGAAAGACGGTAAGCAAGTCAAAATCTCAAGCCTCAAAATTGCAATTGAGAGCTATTTCCAAAAAGCAGACCAAGGGGCAAATTCTAAAAAGCATTTCTGATCAAACTGGTCTTTCGCTAAGACAAGTTAAGGAAGTATTTGCAACTGCGGGTCATATTGCAAAATGTCATCTTATTAAAAGAGGATCCGGTGAATTTTCAATTCCAGAGATGGCGATCAAGGTGGTTCGGAAGACTAAGCCAGCTACTAAAAAACGCCTTGGTAGAAATCCAGCTACAGGCGAAACAATTACTATTAAGGCGAAGCCAAAGCGTGAAGTTATTAAGATTCGCCCTCTCAAGACACTTAAAGAAGTTTTATTACAAGCCTAATCGTTGATTTGACAGCGTGCCGCTGC
>CAJCIZ010000077.1 GCA_903970525.1 Myxococcales bacterium
AAGATATGTTATTGATATGCACTAACGCCTCCTTGCGTTTATTCAGTTTCTTGGTCGAAACTAAACATACGCCAAGTCGAGGCGTTTTGCATTATTATGTTATTGTTTTAAAAGAACCTTTTTCTTAAGTTAGTGCCATTAAGGTCTGACTCGAAATTAGACGAAATCAGAAATTATGAAATTGGTTTCTTCGTATTTTCCGTGCTTGACCCGCTTGTCTTTGGGAATATTTTGTATGTTACATTTCTTGGGAGTTAGGATGCATTATGAAGAGGCAACCCGGATTAAAAAATGCAACGGTTATTTATCAGACAAAGGGTGGATCGTTAGAGCTCAAGACTGATGTAGACCATGAGACTATTTGGTTGACGCAGGATCAAATAGCCTCGCTTTTTGATGTCCAAAAGGCCGCTATATCAAAACATTTGAAAAATATTTTTCTTTCAGAAGAGCTTCACGAAAAGTCAGTTGTTTCCATTTTGGAAACAACTGCTAAAGACGGAAAAGTATATCAGGTTAAGCACTTTAACCTAGATGTAGTCTTGAGTGTAGGCTATAGGGTAAACTCTAAACAAGCCACCCACTTCCGTCAATGGGCAACAAAAACGCTAAAAGAGCACATATTTAATGGTTATACGATAAATAGAAACCGTATACAGACAAATTACACTCAGTTTCTTAAGGCGGTAGAGGATGTTAAGAGTCTATTGCCAGATGGTTTCGCAATTGATAAAGACAGTGCATTTGAGTTGATTGCGCTTTTTGCGGATACCTGGCTTTCTTTGGATGCTTACGATAAAGATATGCTGACTACACAGGGTATAACCAAAAAGAAAGTAGGCTTAACTGCAGAGAAACTAAATAAAGCGTTGTTAGCATTAAAACAAAATCTTATTGCCAAAGGTGAAGCGTCGGATATTTTTGGCGTTGAGCGGACAAAAGACAGTATAGCCGGGATTATTGGCAATGTAATGCAATCGTTTGCTGAGCAAGAGCTCTATCCTACGATTGAAGAAAAAGCGGCACATTTACTTTACTTTATCATTAAGAATCATCCATTTATTGATGGCAATAAACGCAGTGGTGCTTATGCTTTCGTATGGTTTTTAAACCAGGCAAAAATACTTGATGTTACAAACATATCTCCAACAGCACTGACAGCAATTACATTGTTGATAGCCGAGAGCCCACCGAAAGATAAAGACAAAATGACAGGATTAGTTTGCTCCTTTTTACAGAAAAGAAAAAGTAAGAGTGGAAGATAGGGTGGAGGGCTTCTCGATGAGTAAATCTTTTAGAGGATGGGTATAAAGCTGTTTTTCATATGTTGAATTTATTACATGATCATTTAAAAGCGGTTCTCAGTAAAACTTATGGCAATTTGGATGTTCTTACTGATACACAGGAAAGTGAAATTGAAACACTAAGGAATCAAACCCAAGAGGTTCTAGAAGCTATTAGAAATGCCAAAAGCAATTTTGATAACCTTAAAGAATCAAATGAATTCATGGATGAAAATAAGAAAAATGCTTTAGGTCATCTTTTTGAGATTGGGAAAAATAATACTGAGTTCATAGCATATCTTTCTAATGTGGGTATTACTATTGAAACTTTGAAAGAATCTGTAATAATTAATATATACTATGCTATGCAAAAGAAACTTGAAGAAGTAGTTAATATAATCACTGATACTTATATAACAATTAGAAACAAGTTGCCACGTACTGCTTATCCTCAAGAAGGAAACCTTCCCCCACCTCCCGGGGAAGGAACTCGAATTAAAATGGCTGCAAAAAAAATATATGACCTTGTATCAGTTATTAATGAACATAAAATTGAAGATGAAAAATATGCTGAAAATACTTCAAAAAAAATTGCTGATCAGATGTTTCTTCTTTTCTGGTATCCAAGGATACCAGAAAAGATACTAGTAAAATCAAAAATAGAAGGTCTCACATATCGAGACAATGATTTAAACAATCTATATGAAGTCACTGCGATGCATATAGACCTTATTTTTACATGTCATCCCCAACTTTTGAATAGATTATTAAAAGAACGAATAGTCAAAAATTTCGTTGAACTCATTGCAAGAACAGGAAAGATAGAATACAAAGATAGCGACACATTAATAACCAGTGATTATCACTGGAAAATGAGTATAAATGAATTTAACGAGTTTCATGCTAGCGTAAATAAATTACTTAATTCGTCTTTTTCATTATCTTATGACCCAGATAATTCATCAAGACCAACAACACCTACCTCAAGCAGTTCAAATAACTCTAGTAGCTCATCAAGATCATCGTTAGAAAGAGATCGGCTCGATTTAACCCGTAGAGCATTGAGTGATGAACCTATTGAGACAGATTCTAGTGATACATCGTATTTTGAAGAAGACTCTCTTATTCTTAAATCATCGGCATCTTTTAGGCAAAGCACTTTTCCAATGTCGACCCGAAGCAAAAGCAAGGTTCAAAAAGATCCAGAGGTCGAAAGTAAAAAAGATAATCATCATAAAAAGCAAAAAATGACAAAAAAATAGTCCCAAGTAACAAACAGGAGATAAAATGAAATATAAAGCATCATCTTATTTTACTAATTTAGTTGTTCGATACCAAAAATACGGTCAATTTTCTACGCCTATTATTAGGGTGCTAACTAATAATATGGAAATAATCTGGAAAAATATTCCGAAAGAAGATTTTTATGGAATTTTGAAACAGTTAACAGATAAAACTACTAAGCTAGGGCAAGAACCTTATCATCAATGTGGGTATTCAGACGAATGTATAACAGCACTAGGAGTGGTTCGAAAACTGTATTTACAAGAGAAAACATTTATTCGCGATATTATTACTCAGTCATTAATTGATATAAACGATGATAAGCTTGATGAAATAGGGAATATTATTAAATCAATTGTTTTTAATCATGTCTTTACACTTACTTTGGAAGCGGATAAAGACACGATACTTTACAGACAATGTTTTTGGGATAGTACAACATCAATTTCACAATTCGAATCTAAGGAAAGTAATAACTCTACTAAAGTGAATACAAACTCAATGAGTTCTAGCGAAAGTGGAGATTTATAATGAGGTATGTCGCAAACCATGTGCGCCGTGTGACCAGCCTTTTCCGCCGCCTATATTGTAATGGCCTTTGTAATTGATATTGCGGTCTTTTATGTTTACAGGTTCTTTTAATCTTTGAACTTGTAATCGTTGTGCAAACTGATAGGGGATTAATACTTCGCGTGTTAATCCTCCTCTGCCTTTCACGGTATAGACCTCCCCTACCCGTCCAACAAAGCGTTGTCCAGACCACTGACGGTGCGTGCTTGTTGATTTGTCTGCATCGTTTAGCTGCTCTGGTGCCTTCACCTCGCGTCAATCTTACGCGGTTTCACGGGGTATTTGCGCCGAATAGTCAGTATCGGGCAGCTATTATCATTAAGAAGCCAGATAAAAAGCCGCAGCCCGATCCAAAAGCTGAAAGTGAAAAGCGACGAGCAATGACATGGGCTTTACGTCTCAAACGTGCTTTTAACATTGATATTAAGGTATGCGAAGCCTGTGGTGGACAGGCTAAGGTTGTGGGTAGTGTTGAGGATCCTGTAGTTATAAATAAGATTTTGAATCATCTGCAGTCGAAATCGAGCTCATTCTTGTTACCAGTCAAGGGTCCACTTAAGCTTGTTAAATTACGTAATGAGGATTCCGTCCTTTTATCACCTTTAATAGAAAGTCCTTATATCCAAGCCGCAACCAGCGAGAATACGCGCCGAGCCTATAGAAGTGATATCCGTCATTTTGAGAAAGCAGGGGGGGTTGTTGCCCGCAACGCCAGCTGGGGTTGCCGCCTATTTACAAGCCTTTGCTTCCCAATTGAACCCGCGTACCTTGGCGAGAAGACTCATCGCCTTACGGCACTGGCATACTTACCAGGGAATTGCCGACCCGACCCAGCATCCAACGATAAATAAAATCCTAAAAGGGATCAAGAATGTCCATGGTAAACCCCTGAAGCAAGCGTCTGCGCTATTGGTAGAAGATTTGCAGCATATTATCCAGTGGTTAGAAACACAAAGCACCCTATCAGCATGTCGCGATCGAGCCTTATTCATGATTGGATTTTTTGGGAGCTTTCGTCGAAGCGAATTAGCGCGAATCAAAGTCGAGGATGTGCGGTGGGTGAAGGAGGGGATTGATATTCTGATACCCCAGTCAAAAACCGATCCGACCCATGAAGGGCAATCGTGTTCGATACCCTATGGCGCATCCAATTTTTGTCCCGTTTTAGCGTTAAAAAGTTGGCTAACAATGGCAAATATTAAATCCGGTTATATATTTCGAGCTTTGAATAAAGTTGGCGGTTTTTCGCATCAAACGCTATCATCTCAATCGATAAATCAGATTCTAGTAAGGCGAGCACGGGCAGCTGGATTAACCCGAGAGTTGCAATGGAGCAGTCATAGTTTGCGCCGAGGCTTTACAACAAGTGCATTACGGGATGGCGCGCCTATTCCATCGGTTCAGCGACAAAACCGTTGGAAAAATGTGAATAGCGTCATGCGCTATGCGGAGGAAGTAGAGCGGTTTAAAGAAAATGCCGGGCAAGCCATTTTCTCTAAGCTGAAGTAGTCTGGATACAAGAAAGATTTTGCTGCTGTTATCAGTTAATTTCATATTTATACTTTAAATAGTATAACTATATTAATTTATTACATTAACATAAGAGGACGAAATATGGATGATAAATCAAAAAATGACGGCGAAAATAAATTCGGATTGTTTACACCAATAACTTTCTTGTTTACTAAGGCAGAAAAAGTCTTATCGTAATGGTTATACTATTATTGGCAGGACTAATTTCTGATTACATACATCATGGCCATTGGTGATTTCCCGGGGCAGATTACATTCTTAATAATATAAATAATCACCATATCCCTACGATACTACCCTTTGGAGTAGTTTTTAAAACAGTTGAACATTCTACATTAGGACAACACCGTTGGAAGAATGTGAATACGCTCATGCGTTATGCTGAGGAAGTCGAGCGGTTTAAAGAAAATGCCGGGCAAGCAATTTTTACACGGCTCAAGAAATAAGAAAAAAAGTGCTGTCAAAATGAGGAAAAATAAATGCATAGAATTAACACGGAAGAAAAACAAAACCGTTACGAAAATAATGTCTTATTTACAGATAATTTTAGTTTATTCTTTAGTTCAACAAATCCCAACAAAGTTTGTGATATGAAAGTATCCAAATCAATTAAAGAGCCCAATATTGATTGTCATGATGAGCAGGTGATTGCTGAATGCTTTCTTACTCATAACAACGACCCTGGAGTTAAAAAACCAATTTCAGTTTGTTCTTTCTTAGGCTATCCATTTCCTAATGATGGTGCAAATTACCTTTTTGGAAATTTTGGTGTTGTTATTAGCGATAAGGAGTATAAAGAGCATGGGGATCACAAAAGAACTTTTGTATCAGCTCCCATTTGCTGTCCTTCTGCGCATGTTTATGCTTGTGAAGAGGATGTCCATAGCGAAGAATTGCTGTTAAAATGTTTTTTACAAAAAGAAAATAACAAATTAAATCTAGAAAATATTAGTTTATTATTTAAAAATATTGAAAAAGGAAGAATGATTTATTCCTTGGTTTTTGACTTACATAGTTCGCGTGACGTATGTAATAGATGTGCAAAAGCAATTTATCAGTTTCAAACGACACACACTGATAATTTTATCAATTTTCTCCTTGATTCTGGGTTCTTTGTTCCAAAGGATAAGAATAAATTTAAAATTATTTTTAGAATAAGTTCTACACTCACATTTGAGCCTTATCAAGGGAGCGTATACACAAAACCTGATAAGCCATTAGATGTTGCTTCTTCTGTAATGCCATCCATTATACACTCAAATGAGGAGATGAGAAAAAAGCTATGGCGTTGGTACAAAAAAGAGAGTTATGCGGAATTTAGTAAATTTTCCCTAAATAATTATAGTGTTTTTACAAATCAACGTGGAAAATCTAAAGGCCTATCTGAAATCGATAAAATTATTAATAGCCAAACGGTAAGTTTCGAAATTTGACCCAGATTCACTAGATATTAAATTTGATATAATCTATCAATTAAACGAGGTAACTATATGTTATGGCCTTTCTCAGAGTATCTAAAGAAAAATTATTTACCTGATAAGCTAAATGTTGAAACACTTCGTTTATATGCTCTCGATTGGTTTGTTGGCATGCTCGACTGGACGTGGGCAGTGCGGAAGAAATTTTTCAATCAACTTATGATGCCTTTGTTTCGTGGTGGAGATGGAAACTCAACCAGAACTATTTTGTATGAAAAATTTAAGCTTTGGACTGAAGGATTAACGGAAGAAGAATTTATTGATAGGCTTAACACTTACTTTTTCCAGTTTAGTAGTCTGATTGAAAGAAACGCAGTTGCACATTTTGCTCGAAACCCTCTTGAAATGCCGTTTGGTTTTTATCCGTTTCCACCATTCGAAAGAAGTAATGGAGTGCAAATGATCTGCCGTCTTAGATTTGCGGATGGATCAATTATGCGTTTATCCAATGATGATCTTTATGCGAGGAGTGCAGTCGGCGCCGGCGATACAATGAAGCAAGAAATAAAGAATTTTGTTCTTGCTAACATTAATTCTTGTGACTGGATGAAAACAGCCTTAGCAGCGATAAATTTTTCATTGCAGTTTAGAAGCCATGTTGATATGAGTGAACCGCATGCAGAAGATGTGTGGTTTATTAAGCATGGTCAAGTTTTAATAAATATATTAAAAAACAATAGATTTAATAATGAAAATGTATCAGATACATTTCCTTTAAGCTATTTAGATGGATCAAGAATTGAATTTGTTTTAAGTTCATCGCCTTGTGAAGAATGTAAAGTATATTTCCAAGCTTTGAGAAAAGCATTAAATGCTCATAAAATACAATTACCTATCGTTATATTTGCTAATAGGCACACAAACACGGATGAAAAAGACTGCGCCATTTTTATTGTGACTCAATCAGGTGAATATCAGCAATTACCCATTCAATGGAATGGAGAATTAATTCGTGAACGTAGTTTAGTAAGACATCTTCCGCCTCCTATTAGTCTAACTGCTGATTATAAGGCTGTGTTGACTTTACAGATATTTGGCGATGCACTTTTACCACGGTTAGCTTATCTTCAGCCTGCGATGATTAGTACGTTTTTATCAGGGCTACTCATGAGTGAATCAACAAACTATTTGATGGTTGACTGGGTTCGTTACTATTTTAAACGGGTGCTTGCCATATCACCATTTGATTTTTCTCCTACAACAATAAATAAAAGCTTGTCGGACTCAGATAAATATTCAACGATTGATTATCATTTTTTAACCTCAAGCATGACTATCCCAGGCATGCTTGAGTACGCTAAGAAGTTAATTTTATTGGCAGTAAATAAGCCAGAAAATGTTACAGGGTTTTTCCTGTTAATTTGTAAAAACCATGGTGATTTTACTTGTCAATTTTTAACAGGGAACAGTGTAGAAAAAATTGATGATTTGCATTTAAGTAGTGAGTTGAAAAGCATAGCTCAGACTATTAATGACGCTACTACATGGGATGTTAAAACGGCTCCTAAAGAAGTATTGCGCACGAGCGATTTTTTGAAAGAGAATCCTGTTTATGTATATAATTACCGAGCGAATGATCTATCTCATTCATTGAATTCGACATGGGAATATATACATTTTCTTAGTATTAAACCTATGTATCAGAGAAATGTTTTAAATGCATTATTTACTCATCCGGCTCGTTCACCGCTTGGTAAAGCTAATGCATCCTATACCAATAAGGGCATAACTTATCTTATTGAGTTCACTCTGAAAGCAATCAAACATCTAGCATTACAAAATGGCCGATGGAATATGCAGATTATAGAGCGTATTTTTAATGCATTTAGAGATAAATTTTTTGATCAGGAATTGTGGGAGGCGATTGAGCAATTATGGGAGGCTGACCACAGTAAATATTTGCCTCAATTAGAGAGAATTTTTTCTAGAGAAGAAGCTATGCTTGGTGATCAGGTGCAAGTTATTTCGTTTGGTTCTTCTGATGAAGAAGATACTGACGAAGAAGATATAGCTGAAGAGGATGCAGATGAAGAAGATATATTAGATTCTGAGGAAAAAATATATTTTATTTTGCCGCAAAAGAGAAAGGAAATGAAGCGTGATGTAATGGTAAATAGAGTATTGCAATCAGTCACGGAAAAAACACCCGCTTTTTCAGTAGCGATAATTGCTAATGATTTTTTTCGAAAAAATTTACAAACATTACCACCTGGAGTATCTTTTTTTAGAAGGCTTCATGATGAATATATCTCTGAACATAGACATGAGGATCCAAGAATTCAGCGAGAATACGATCAACGGTTTGGTCTTGTAATTAGAAATTAGCTTTTTAAATTTATTGGCCAAACAATAGGGCCCTAACTATCGGAACCTATTGTCCACCAGACTACGCGCCTCGATTTTTCTCGACAAAATGGAGAGCTGATAGACGGTTATCTAAACACCGAATATTTATTTTTTACAAGTAATTAAATTTCATTTTTTTTGTTAATTGTGAAATTAGATTCGCTAACTAGAACTTCCCCTTCTTTTTCTTCTTCTATATCTTCCATGGTTTCTTTGTTTACATTCGAAGGAGAGGGTGAATGTCTATGTAAAAAAGGAGTTTTAGAGGCCATAAGTCGCTTACTTATTTTGCTAATTAATTCAAATAAATGGCAAAATGCTATATCTTTTGATATTTTGATATATTTTTCTAGCTCTTCCTGTTCAATATTATTTATATTCACCGCTTGCTTAAAAATTTCAGGATCAGCTTGTATTAGTTTTATCACAATAATCGCCGCTTCCGTGAAAGATTTTCCAAAATTAAGTTTTTCGATTTTATCTATTTCTTTTAATAATACATTACCAAGTACATGTGATGCAGTTTTATCATCCTTGAAACTTAAAAACATTATTTCTAACTGTTTAGCTAAAAAATCAAGAAAAATAAGAGCTAACGGCCATGAAAATCCCAAGGCTTTTATTTTCCCTTGATATGTTACAATTAATTCCCGTTTTTTTAATTTTGCATTATAGATATAAGTCATGATGAATTACCTTTAAATTTACCCAGTTTTTTTGCATGTTCAAGGGTCTGTTCAAGTTGTTCATTAAACGATTTACTTTCTTGTGATCGTGTTGTTCTTTTTTCAGTAACCTCTTGCTCTTTATTCTGACTATTAGGAGTCTTGGAAAATTCATCACTGTAAGATGTATCACTAGCAGTAGTTAAGGGCGTGCTAGCCTGAGCAAGAATTAGGTGGGTCAATGACGGCTGGGGTGGTGTAATGGGCATATTTAGCATTTGATGTATATCCACCGTTCCACTGGGTGTGGATGTTAGCATGGTGCTATCAGGAGGCGTCGTATTAGTTGGTGTTATTTTTGTTGAATTTGTTGATCTAGACTGAGATGCACTTTCATCAAGTTCTTCTCGTCCATAACCTAAAACGAGTTTATTTATCACTTTTCGCACGAACGTTTCATACTCATCCTTAGGCATGCCCCAATTAGCTGTAACATTTTTAATTGTGCCTTTACTAGCGACTAATGCTACAAAGTTTTCTACAATCTGATTGGTAAATTCTCTAGGGTTAGTAAACTCTGGATAGCAAGTGAATACTAAATCAATATGATTAGCAGTGACCTCATATAGTGTTTCTAAGTCATTATCTCTAGGTTTTGTGCCCTTATTGTAAGAACCTTTAATAGCATCCCACTTATCCATTGTAATTAATTTTTTCTTAGGAATTTTCGGATACCAAAATAATTCGAACATTTGTCGTGAAATTTTCTGAGCATAATCAGTATGATCAATACCATTACTGTCTTTTTGTTCTTCTAATACTTCAGCTAATACTTTTAATTGGTTAGCAGCAGTTTTAATTCTGCTCCCTTCGCCAGGCGGGGGCGGAAGATTTCCCTCTGTTGGGAAGGCAGTATAAGGCAATTTATTTCTGATAGTGAGGTAACCTTTAATAATGGATATTATATCTTTTTCTAATTGCTTAGTTTTTACAACCTCTGTTGCTGTAGCCAGTTTCTTAAGCGTCTCCTCTTGAGCATCCTCAAGTGTGTAGTCTTTATTTAAATAGGTATTTTTGAAGGGTTGATTATTTTTAGCAAGTTCAAAAAGACCTTTTAATATATTTTCGAGGGATTGTTCATCGCTATTATTTGACTGTTGTTTCCCAATCTTTTCCTTAGTTTGGTCAATAAGAGCAGTAAATTCATGGCTTCTAGCTATTAATTCTGTTACTTGTTGTAAATATATTTCAGGGGTGATTATATTTAGAGCATTATTAGCGGATATTTTTTCCTGTAGCATTGTGATGTCAGCTTCAAATTTTGCTTGTAGGCGATCTAAAAGAGAAAACGCACTTAGTGTGGCTTCAGCTAGGTTTTTTTTGGCTATGATAGCATGAGCAACGTTTTGAATGAGATAGTAAGCAGAGGCATGGTCACCTTGAGCACCCATGTGGGTTGGTGGTCTACCAGATATCCGTAAGCTAGCTTCACTCTTACCTTCTTTGTTTTCCGCATTTTCTATTGAGACGTGGAGTTGTGAGCTTTGCGTTTTGTCTCGACCCGCGCTACTATTGCTCATAGTTGCCTCTCGTTATGATGATTTTTTATGTATCTTTTTATAGTATATTTACCTGTTGATGATACCATATTTTGGTTGCGGAAGAATAGGTTTTTCTCCGAGTTTGCAATCTAATCAATTAATTAGAAAATTAACTATAACGTATATTTTTCTTGCCTGGATCGCTGTTGCTAAATTATTATTTTTGTTGGAGTTGATAATTCATTTCATGAGTTATATGCCATAATTTTGCCTCATTAAGAGTGGTAATATTTATTCTGACTGATAGCTAACTGTAATGCCCGCATGTGTAATCTCGGTATTTATTAGCGATTACTCCTAAGTCAGAAGATGTAAGCGTTTAGAAACCCACACCCATTGTGTAACTCATTAGAGTTCATTTAATTTTAGGCGAAAGAGAATCTTTTACAGCAAGTTTTTCTGTAATTACATAAGAAGAACCCGAGGGTTGAATAAAACCCAGGTTCATATTGGATGTTATAGGGTGTAGTTGAGAAAATTGTAGAGCATCTTTATTGCATTGATCGATCAACGCATCAAGATCAGCTACAGAGGTGATAGTGTCGGACTTTAAATTATTAAACTCATTCAAAATAGTTTGTAGTGTATTTAGTAAGTCAGTTAGTTTGCCATCTTTTTCATGGTTTTCCAAAGCAGTTACATTTTTATTAATATTTTCTATTATGCTTGAAAATGAGTTTTGGTTTTTACCCATTGCTAGAAAATGGGCTACCAGACTTAAATTACCAGCTAAATCTGAAAAAATATTTTTATGCTGTTCAGTTGAGCTATTAGAACGGTATTTGCTTAATGCCGTACCCAGATTTTCAAATTTAACCGCGATTGCTCTTGCCATACTCATAATCTAAGGCTCCACTCGTTATCACATAATTTTCTTGCACATTGTATACTTATTTTTTGCTATATCTCAATTAAAAAGCTATTACTTTGAGCATAGCAGAAGATTAATTCTTAGTGTAAAAATTGCTCGAAATATTTATTAAGTCCAGTTAATACAAGGCGCTCTAATAGTAATTCGAACAAGTTACGGTGGATCCCACTAATAAGTGCAATAGCATATCCCATAATTATCTAAATTTATTTGAACAAATCATCCAGCACCACTACTGCATCTACCATTTCTTCAGAGTACATATTATTCTTGATGCCACTGGCTGAAATCATGGCTAAGAATATTTGTTTATTTGTTTTAGTTATTTTTTTAAAGACATCAATTTTAGTTTGGAGTATTTTTACATATTGTTTATCGATCATAAAAGGAAGATCAGTATACTTGATTTCACATATTGTAATCGCATCATCATCTCTATCAAATAATAAATCAATCTGTGCGCCTTTATTCGTCGATCCCTTAGGTGATTTAAATCTCCATGTACTTGGTATGGCAACAGAGCTTAATCCTAATGCTTCAGATATCTGTGATACATGTTTATAGCAGATTGATTCAAAAGCGAGTCCGGACCAACTATTCCATGCCGCGGTATTTTGTTGTTTCTCCCAATATCCCAATGGCAATGACTTTTTTAAAAGCGTATTTTTTATTGGTTCAATCCATTTCAAATAGAATAAAGTATATTCATCGATAACTTTATAATAAATTCCGCGCTTTTTATGAAAATATGGGATAAAACTTGTGATAAAACCAGCTTCCTCCATCTCCTTTAACTTTGTTAACCCTAGTTTACCTTTAATATTTCTATCAATTCTTTTAAATAATTCTTCTTGCCCTATACCATATTGATACTGCGATATGATTCTTATCATATCTTCACAGATTTCATGGTTGCTAAATAACGATGAAAACAAATTATCGAATTCATTAATTAACAAACTTTTATTTCTAAAAGCTAGCTGATCAATAATTTTTGTAGCTGATAGGCCTTTTTGTATATTGCTAAGATAATATGGAACACCGCCAGTGATCATATAAATCTGTATTAGCTGTCTATTATTAAGTTTTACGCCCTGCTTTGTTAAGAATTGTTTAGTAGCTCGTAGTTTTAGAGGTTCAATCAACAGAGCTGGCTTTGTTATACGATTATGTAACCCAGCTTTATTATTAATAATTTTATTTATAATCCACGATGCAGATGACCCGCATATTATTAATTTAACTCGTTTATCGCGACTCCAATATTGATTCCAGTAATAATCAAGTGCCTCTAACAACCTTGATTTCTTTGTCGCCATCCAGGGAAATTCGTCTAGAAATAATATGACTTTTTTATTTTTCGGCGTATTGTTTATTGCTTTTGTTAATATCTCAAATGTGTCATCCCAATTTTTGCCAGACTTAAGTGGCACACCATTATAGAATACAGTTCCAATCTCTTTAGTAAAATGACTAATCTGTTCTGACATAATGCCATCTTTTGACCCTGTCGTATTAAAAAAAATGGCTTTTTTATTTTGAAAATATTGCCTAATGAGATAGGTTTTTCCTACCCTTCTCCGACCATATATTGCTATAAATTCTGGCCTATTCGAACTAAGAAAATCATCTAAAATTAAGCACTCAGCTTCCCTCCCCATCACTGTCATTATTAATCACCCCTAATTCTGTTGTTCACTCTATAAGAGTACTATAGAGTGAACTATAAATCAATTATATTTTATGTAGTTCACCTTATGGATAAACCATAAGGTGAACGATGGGTAGATAGAAATTACCAATGATCAGAAGACTGGCACCATCTAATGTCTGGAATTGGTGGTTACAAGTGATAAGTGCAAGTACCTTTTTTACTTCTCAAACAAAAAAATCCGTTTCCAATCTTTTTTCATGCTGATTACATGCCAACCACGCTTATCTGCTTCTGACATGAGCGCATCAGAGAAAGTTCCAATTTTAGAATTCGCACCGTAAGCATATTCTCTTTCAGCATCATCATGATGGACAAGCATGAGTAAATGAGTGCCTTTGCCAGCTTGCGTATACTCAAGCATTTGCTGGTCTCCTGTTGAATTACCAAATGCTGCTTGTGGTCTACGCCCTAGAAATAAATAAATATCTTCTGCTTTAGCACCATAATTATTATTCAGTAAAAGCTTAGGCGCGCGCATTAGCACACCATCTCCTTGCTTATCAGTTGTGTATTGCGGGTTTTCAAAAAGGCAAAAAAATTTTTTCTATACAAGGCGCACCGCCCATCGTTGATGAAACAAAAGCGGGTGATTTACTCGGAAAAGTTGCAGGATTTTCATTGGTTGTGTCGCAAAAAGAATACTAATCAGTTAAACTTTTCGGCATAGTAACATATGGATTGAGCAAATGATATGCTTCAAATGGAGACACTTTCAAAAAGAAATAATCTTACCAGCTGTTCGTTGGTATTTATCATACTCATTAAGTTACCGCGATCTCGAAGAAATGATGCTGGAACGTGGAATCAATGTGGATCATTCGACTATTAATCGTTGGGTTATTCATTATTCGCCACTGCTTGAAAATGAATTCAGAAAAAATCATAAACGCAAAGTTGGAGGCAGCTGGCGCATGGACGAAACATATATAAAAATAAAAGGCACCTGGCATTATCTTTATCGTGCCGTTGATAAAGAAGGTGGTACAATTGATTTTATGTTATCTAAAAAACGCGATGAAAACTCAGCAAAAGCCTTTTTTGTAAAAGCTATTGGATCAAGCGGTTTGCCACAAAAGGTTACCATTGATAAAAGTGGTTCTAATAATGCTGGACTCAATACAATCAATTTACAACTTATTATTTTTTCTATATTAGGATGTGCTCTCATGCAAATAGATATTAGGCAAATAAAATATCTTAACAATATTGTGGAGCAAGATCATCGCGGCATTAAACGAGTCACTAACCCAATGATGGGGTTCAAGGCTTTTCATTCTGCAGAAGCAACCATTGCAGGAATTGAACTTTACCGCATGTTGAGAAAAGGCCAACATACAGCAAAAAGTATGGCTGCATTCGAGCAGTTTTATGCATTAGCAGAATAGTTTTGCCTAGAGAAAATACATTTGCGTTTTTTGGCGGCTAAGAAGAAGATTTGCGACAGTACCGGAATGAGTCGTAGTTTTCTAAGTCAAGATCGTATGAATGGTTATCGTGAAGGGAGGACGCCTGGTCCGACGTTCATGAAATTAGGTCGCTCTATACGTTACCGAAAAGATGACCTTGATGCGTGGTTAAGCCAGCATAGAATTGTGCGCACTTTGCCTAGTTAATCATCAAAGTAAAAGTCGCTCTTATTAAGAGCGGCTTTTATTTAAATGCAAGTCAATCAATCATAAATGTAGTTTCAAGCCCTCATGCGAAGCGACAAACCCTAATTTGTTGTAAAATTGAATTGTCTCATTGCGTTTTTTATCCATTGTAAGTTGTACTATATGGCATCCAATGTTCCGAGCTTTGTTAATACTCCATTCTATCATCAGTTTACCAATGCCAAGCCCGCGATAGGATTCATCAATACGCACACCTTCGATTTGAGCACGTTTGCCACCTTGGTAAGTCAGGTGAGTAATAATAGTTAACTGTGAAGTTCCGATAATCTTATGATCATTCTCAACAACAATAAGATAATTATTCTTGTCAGCATCAATTTCTGAAAATGCCGTGTAATATTGTTCTGGTAGTGGATCTTGGTGGAGCTCACGTTGTCTTCCTAGTGGATCATTACTTAGAAGTTGGACTATCTGAGGTATATCCTCACGCGTTGCTTTTCTTATGTGAAAATTTACAGTCATTAGTTTTACCCAATATTTAATTTGATTTTGTTTCGATAGAAAAATCTTAATTAATACCACATATGATCATGGCGCATTCGGGTTGCACCCTGTATGCACCCTGTAAATTTTATGGATTTTTTATTTTTACGTTAACTATCTGATTTTACTGATCGGGGTGACAAGATTCGAACTTGCGACCTCTGCCTCCCGAAAGCAGCGCTCTACCAGGCTGAGCTACACCCCGTGCACTTAGTAACTTCTTTCAACGACAAATTGTGTTAAATCATGTAGCGCCTTGCGGTAAGGCGATTCGGGAACATGAGTTAAGACAGAGATGGCTTCTTGTGCGTGTTTTTTTGCTGCGTTAGCAGTGTACTTTATGGCACCGGTGGATTCAATAATTTCTAAAATCGCAGACAGTTGATTGCTGCTGCCTGTTTCTATCGCTCGGCGTATGATACCCGCTTGCGCGGGTGTGCCTTCACGTAGTGCATGTATCAATGGCAATGTAGGCTTGCCTTCCGCTAAATCATTACCAATATTTTTTCCTGTTTCTTCTGCTGAGGAATGATAATCCAAAGCATCATCTACCAATTGATACGCAATACCTAATTGCATACCAAATTTTTGCATGAGATTTAATTCGTTAACATTGCTGGCTGAGAGCGCAGGCCCAAGTTGCGCGCTGACTTCAAATAATTTTCCAGTTTTGCGTTCTATCACATCATAATAAGACGCTTCCGATGTATCAGGATCTTTGCAATTAATTAATTGCAACACTTCACCTTCTGCAATTAAATTTGTCGCATCCGCAAAAATATTCATGACGGTGAGATTTTGTAATTTCACAATCACTTGAAACGCACGTGAATAAAGAAAGTCGCCGACGAGTACGCTCGCTTCATTTCCCCAAATCGTATGAGCCGTATCATTTCCGCGTCTACGCACAGAATTATCGACCACGTCATCGTGGAGTAGGGTAGCAGTGTGAATAAGTTCAATAGCAGCGGCGAGATCCACATGTTGATTGCCGGTATGGTTAAAGGCGCGCGCGCTCAATAAGACCAATAGGGGACGTATGCGTTTGCCGCCAGATTGCAAAATATAATGGATCATTTGATTGATCAGTGGAATATGCGACTGGAGTTCATTGGCCAAAAAATTGTCAGTTGCGGCCAGGTCGGCTTGCACTAAGGCGCGTAATGAGTCCAGGGACATGGGATAGTTTTACCTTAAAGCAGTGAAGTTAGAGGATTGCATCGTAGAGAGGGGTGGATATGCTGTCAAGATGCTTTTTGCCGGAGGGGCAGTTGGGGGCTGAACTGCGCTTGCATTGACCGCCCAAACTCACTATAATGCACCCTCTTTTGAGTTGCGTTCCATTAAAATAGTATAGAAAAAAAGTATTGGAGTTAACACTATGTATGCAGTAATAACCAGCGGTGGCAAGCAGTACCGCGTGATTGAAGGCCAGACCTTAAAGCTCGAAAAGTTGCCTGTTGATGTAGGCGCAACCGTGAGTTTTGATCAAGTGCTCATGATTGGCAATGGTGAAGACATTAAGATAGGCACCCCGCTGTTGCAAGGCAGCACGGTAACCGCCTCAGTCCTCAGCCAAGGTCGCCATAAAAAGATTCACATCATGAAATTCCGTCGTCGTAAGCACCATCAGAAACAAATGGGGCACAGACAGTATTTTACTGAAGTGAAAATTACTTCGATTCAAGCGGGTTAAGAGAGGATTTAAGCAATGGCACATAAAAAAGCCGGTGGTAGTACGCGAAACGGCCGCGATTCAAACCCAAAATATTTAGGCGTAAAACGTTATGCGGGCCAAGTGATCAATGCAGGCACTATTATCATTCGCCAGCGTGGCACAAAATTCCATCCAGGTCGTTATGTCGGTATGGGTAGAGACCACACCTTATACGCATTAAGACCCGGAAAAGTTGTATTTAGCATCAAAGGCAAGCTGAAAAAACAGTGCGTTAGCATAGAGCCTTTGACAGAAGAAACAGTTGCCGCATAACTCATTCGTGCGGAACGAAATCCTAAGCCTCGTTATTGCGGGGCTTTTTTTTGCAGATCTTTAGCCGTTCCCGCTAACCTAGCGCGATGGGGGTTTCTTAAGGGGGGAGAATCGCGATTCTCCCCCTTAAGTGCAAGCACAAGCTTTGCTTGTGCGCAGCATATAATTAAGGAAGAAGTTCACGCGCTTCTTAGCGGGAACTCTTGCAGGTCTTATGAAATTTATAGATGAATCTAAAATTCGAGTGGAAGCTGGCAGTGGCGGAAATGGCTGCTGCAGCTTTCTGCGTCTGAAATTTATGCCTGAAGGCGGTCCTGATGGTGGGAACGGCGGTGATGGCGGCAGTATTTTTCTACA
>CAJCIZ010000078.1 GCA_903970525.1 Myxococcales bacterium
ATCTTACGCGTCATTATGCATTGGATCATGAAGTTATTTTGTATGAAGGAAGCCAATATCCACACATTCCCCCTAAGATCAATGCACTACTTTTAAAAGATCTTCCTACTGCATTTATTTCACGCATCACTACTCTATATGTACCGCCAATCAATAAATCAACATATGATTTAACGATGATAAATGAGTTGAATATTGATAGGTCTCACCTAACTGCAACAAGATGATCATTGGCTCGTTAACACATAAAGTAAAACAATATTTCAACCATTATTGCGGTCTTAATAAAGCAATATGGAAAATGATGCTATTAAATTTTATTAATAGCATCATACTGAGTATTTGTTACTTTTTACCAATTTATTTTGTTAATAAATTACATTTAAGCATAACGACTTCAGGGTTTATCATTTCATTTTATGGTATTGGAACCATTTTTGGTGGAATGATCAGTGGAAAATTATCCGATAAAATTTCTTCGGTGATCCTGTGTGCCATCAACCTTGGAATGCAAGGCATTGCATTCATCTTGCTATTATTCGTGCATTCACCATTAGGATTAACGATAAACTTAGCCATTCTCGGCATGGCAACATATGGGTTCATTACTACAAATTATATCTCGACTCTTTCCCTCTGTAAAAACAATGAAATTCAACGATTAAAAGCAATCAATATCCTTGATACCAGCGCTAACTTTGGTCTCGGAATAGCCGCATTGATTATTGGATTTTTACCTACGAATAATATGCAACACCTATTCCTTAGCGCGGGAATACTGTTAATTTCAATATGTGTTTTTTTATGTGTCACCATTAAACATTCTAGTGCTGCATCTCATGGTAAGGACGTAGACACAAATGACAATGTAATCATCCAATATTATAATAAATACCCAGTATACTATGTGCTGATTTGTTTATTTATTGCCGGATTAATTATTTCTCAGCTGAGCGGATCATATTCAATTCATATTAGTCTATTATTTCCAACTAATCACTCAGGTTATTTTGGCATGATATTTGCCATCAATATTTTTTTGGTTGTTTTGTTTCAAACGCCATTGAGTAATTATATTAGCAAATACAACCATGTGTTGATCGCAAGCAACGGCGTATTTTTATTAGGATTTGGCATGTTTCTTCTCGTTTTTTCCACCCATGTCTTCTTTATTATTTTCTCCTGCATGATTTATACTTTCGGAGAGATGTTATTTTTTTCCATGGCACAATCGATTTGTTATGAAAATACTCCGAGAGAAAAAAAAGGAAATATTATAGGGATATACAGAATGATATACGCTTCCAGCAGAGTCGTTGGACCTGCTACCGGTAGTTATATTTATCAGCAGTTCGGAAGCGCCTATTTATGGTATAGCTGCGGTATCGTTGGCAGTTTGTGTTTAATTACCGCAATTTATTTCAAAAATAGTTTCAAGGAAATGTTTGAATGCTCACGCATCCCCTAACAAATGGTGCATCACTAGCGAATTTCACTTTATTATCTTGATATTTTGCCAACGATGTTCTAAATCTTGGGTCAGTATCAAATAGATTGTTAGAAGCATGCACGATATTATGGCTGTCCATTTTATTATGGTAATAGTTAAATTTAGTAATTTTTGCAACTTTCCCCATGACTGTATCAGAGCAAACACCAACATTATTTGATAATTCATCACAAAAAATTCCCATAATATGTTCCAATTCACGCATTTCATGAAGAGTGCTACAAGCTTCCCTTGATTTTGGTGAAAAATTATGCGTAGAAGGATGCTGCAATGAATAATAAACCGGAAATTTATTTGTTTCAAAATTGAAATGTACTGGCTTCATAATAGTAGGGATATACTTTTTTAGCCCGTATGACTCCACAAAGATCTGTTGAATTAATTTTGTTGGCAACGCTTCTTCATCAAATGTAGGCACATAACCTGGCGCAGTGCCTAATGCTATAGTAAATAAATGTCGTGCTGTATCGGTTAAATATGGGTTTGGTCTCAAGTTGCGCTTTTCTTGTATAAGAGAAAAAGCAATATCATAATAAATTCGATTTCTTTCATATTCAAATTTACGCCACGCTATTTCATAAAGATAAAGCTTCAATGGCAACCAACATTTATCATTATGTAATTTATCGATCCATTTTTCACTAAAATACAGTATGCAAGCATTCCATTGACAGTCAAGAGAATCATGACGAACAATTTCTTTAAAAATAAACCAATGGTCATACAACGATTTTGGCGCTTGTTTCTTAATGTTAAAATCCCGCTGCAAATTCACATGGTTCGTATTGCAGCCAATATTAGGTAACATGAACGCCGATCTTGTTCCAGATGTTACTGTCAACAAACCATTTGGCGCATAGATGCGATCGCTTTGACATCCAAGAATAGTTGAAAAAGGAAAAACCTGACCCGGTGAATACACTAACCATGGAATAGTAATTTTTTTATCTTTTAAGTCAATAAAATATTCTAACTGCTTTTCTAGCACCATACCCATAGGTGATCCATCTTTGCCATAGCCTAGATGCTTAATAATGTCATGAGGCGCATTTAAATCAGACAGTCTATAATATGTGCCTTTACCATCCGGTAGATAAGAACTTGTTGTATCACCTTTTAAGGCACCATATGGCAAATACACGAGAAATAAGGGAAACGTGTGATCAGGATTCAATGCATCAACAATCTTTGCGAAGTCCGGTTCTACTTCTGCTACTCTAGCACGCACATTAGACCAATATGTCTTCACAACACCAGTGCGCTCATCTTGCTCTGTTACCATAAGCTGTTTTATTCCATGAGATATGACTGAATCGACAACAGGTCGATAATACTGAGACCATTTTTATTAGAAAAGCGGCTAAGTTTTACAAATTGGTGCTGATACTATCAAATGAAATTCTTTTTGGAAAGGGCTTCTGATAAATATCTCAGGGCTCTCTGATTAAATGTAAGCGATTCTGTTACTTATAAAATATATTTGCGCCATTTTCTACCATTCTCGCAAAAGCGGGAAACTATTTCTCCTTGGCTACATAATGCAAAAAGAAAAATGTGTTCCCGCCTTCGCGCACTACTTATTTAGTTAAAAACTATATTGCTATTGATGTCATACTTAACACAGCAAAGCGCGTAACCCAACCTACCAAAATCGCAAGCTTTCTACAAGCTTGCATTGCAGATCTAAGGATTATAAGATCGTCAAAAATGACCATATAACATTATTGTTAATTATGTCTTAAACGAGGCTCGCTCAAATGAGTAACGATCGAAAAGCAACTACCATGCTCACCGACGCATCAAACGATATATTTAAATACGCTATGCCGCAGGCTGGCATTCCAGGCATGACCACCATCATGGGTGCAGTATCTAATACTTGTAAATACGCTAACACGCTATTCAAAGATACTCTTGTAGATAGAAAAACACAAAAAGCATTTTTTCAAGCGGTGATCGATGATGACCGTGAGACAGTTAAACACATACTCGATTCACAGTCTGAAAAGCTATTACCAGAACTATTATTGCTTGAGCCACAACATAATATGATTATTGAAAGTCAACGTACCTGGCAAAAATTCTATGCAGAAAATGCATTAACCATGGCAGTAAAGCGAAAACAAATTAAAATGATTGATCTATTGTTATCATACTATGACAAGCTCATACAAACTAAGGTTGTTGAAGATGCAAAAGCAGCAAGCTTATCAGCCTGGAAAGATTATGAAATGCAAAAAAATGCACAGGGTAAGGATGAAATTGTTATTCCTGACGAATATGCTTTCTATGCCAAATCATTGATTGATACATTTACAAAAGAAACATTTCCACATGGAAAGTTAAGTAAAAAAAATAAAAAACTAAGTGAAGAAACAGAATTAGCACTTTCAACACTCTTGAACATTCTATTGCCAAAAAAACCGGTGGAATTAGATGACTATCTTGATATAGAACTCCTTCTGCTGGCTGTCTATAAAACGTTTTGGGATAATTTTGATGCATTTAAAAATGATAATCAACGAGATGCATTTTGTATTCGCGTCAGAGGTTTGATAGAGAGTGTCTTACATCCTGAAACCTCGGAGATTTACTGTGAAGGCCTATATAACGTAGTTACTGCAATGGAGCAAGGAAAAGAGAAAGAAATAAAAATAAGCGCGCTCGCAAAGGAGCATAAGTTAAAAGGCGGCCAATCCTTTTATCGTGCTAGTCGAGATTCTCATGTTGGTTTGGGGTATGATTATTTTTGCGATATATTTGGCGCGGCGCCTTTGTTTGTTTGCCGAGGGTGGATTGTTTTTCGGGTCTCGGGTGCTTGGAAAAGCTATGTCGAACAAAAACAACAAATTTTTGGAACATTACGCAGCGATTGCACAGTCAGCAAAGTCTGCACCTTGCGGGCCGCAAGCAATTGAGTCATGTGATTCTCTGATGCGTCGAATGAGACGCCCGACAGCATAACCTCAAAGCTAATGCATATTTGTGTATAAAGGTACGAGCATAAGTTTTCTGTTTGCAAACTAACATAATCATATTTGAATAGAACATAAGCTTGCACACTAAAAGCAATGGAATGCCACAAATTAACTGAAATCACAAGTTTCCTACAAGTTTGCATTGCACATCCAAGGATTATAAGATCGTCAAAAATGACAATATAACATTATTGTTGATTAATTATTAAATGAGGTTTATTCCGAATGGCTAAGAATCGAGAAATTACCCCTCCGATCACCGGCGATGCATCAAAAGATATATTTAAATACGCTATGCCGCAGGCTGGGATTCCAGGCACGACCACCATCATGGGTGCCATATCCAATACTTGCAAATACTCTAATACGCTATTCAAAGACACGCTTATCGACAGAAAAACACAAAAAGCATTTTTTCAAGCAGTAATCGACGATGACCGTGAAACAGTTAAACACATACTCGATTCACAATCTGAAAAGCTATTACCAGAACTATTATTACTTGAGCCACAGCATAACATAATTATTGAAAGTCAACATACCTGGCAAAAATTCTACGCAGAAAATGCATTAACCATGGCAGCGAAGCGAAAACAAATTAAAATGACTGATCTCTTGCTCTCATATTATAACAAGCTCATACAAACTCAGGTTGTTGAAACTGCAAAAGCAGCGAGCTTATCAGTCTGGAAATGTTATGAAATGCAAAAAAATGCGCAGGGTAAGAATGAAATTATTATTCCTGACGAATATGCTTTCTATGCCAAATCATTGATTGATGCATTTATAAACGAAACATTTCCACATGGAAAGTTAAGTAAAGAAAATACACAACTAAGTGAGAAAACAGAATTAGCACTTTCAACACTCTTTAACGTCCTATTGCCAAAAAAAGCGGTGAAATTAGATGATTATCTTGATATAGAACTCTTCCTGCTGGCTGTCTATAAAGCATTTTGGG
>CAJCIZ010000079.1 GCA_903970525.1 Myxococcales bacterium
ATACCTTTCTGCATCTTGTAATTGATCGCGTAGCCATTGCAGCTCATTTTGTGCATCTTGTTCTGTAACATACACCCGTTTAGGTGAAAACAAGGCGCTATTGAGCGAAATATAACGTAACCCTGATTTTAGGTAGGCTGAATAATAGCCGTTCGTTCTATTTTCACTTAAGAGGCAAGGGAAGGTAGTTGGTTGTAGGTGACAGTCAGTACCAGTTGATAAAAAGCCATTAACCCAACCACTTTTAATGGTAGCAACATTAAATGGCGATTTATATGTATCTCTTCGGCCTTTATCTGCAAAAGGACCATAATTGACAGTAATCGCATCGTTATTGCCAAATGTATATAAGATTGGTGTCTTAGGGAACTTATTTTTCAGTGATGTAAAGACGATAGTTTCACTATCTACTGGACTGTCAGGTTTTGTGCGTGTATGCCCGACGATATCACCAAGGAGAATAATAAAATCAGGAGTGGCTACTGTGCCAGTATCAATGGAAACATGAATCTCGGATAGTAGATTAGTGAAAGTGATTGGGTCGAGATCATTCTCATCACGCTCGCGATCGGGACTAATTTCCATTGGGTTATTCTTGACTGCATCTAAATGGATGTCTGACAAGACAAGAAAATTATTAGATGAAAATGCTTCTGAAGTGTATAAACCGAGTGAGTAAATGGAAAGAGCAAGTAGTATCGATATAATTTTTCTATATTTCATGATGACACTCGATTAATTTAAAGTAAAAATTAAACCATTGGTTAACATGTCAACGCTTGGGCATTTCCTTCGCTAGGAAATGCTGCGCATCATACTGTAGATCAAGGTAAATAGCCAGTAGCAGTTTTAAACAAACGCTTTGGATTGATCAGTGCAGTATGAAGGACACCGTCAACTTGTTTACGGCGAGAGAATTATCGATTGCAAATATTTAAACAACGCTTTTTCAGCACCGGTATTGTTGTTATTTTTTCTATCGTGCTGTGCATTGCGTATCAGTTGGCGCAATTGCTGTCTGTCGCCTTTAGGATACTCAACTAAAAAGGAATGTAACGCATCATCGCCAGATTCCAATAACGTAGTTCGCAATTTCTCAATTTGATGAAATTGTGTAGTTTTCCTTTCATGAATTAATTCTATGCGCGTCAAAGCCTGCGTGATTGACTCTGGATCAATTTGACGCATAATTTTTCCTATATATTGTAATTGACGTCTTTTGGCTCCATTAGAAGTTAGTAATTTTATATGCGAAATAGCGGTCAGCAAAATATCTGGCAAATCAATTGTTGCCAACTGATTGTCAGTCAATTTAGTTAAAGATTCGCCAATTTTTTGCAAGGCAAGCATATCTTCTTTACGTTGTGATTTACTATCTTTGTCGGGTTTCTGTGGCTCATGGTAAGGCATATGATTAAATCCCAATAATGGTTACTTTAGTTGCATATTCTCCCTTTTCTCCTTCCATGAGAGTAAAGCTGATACGCTGTCCTTCTTTTAATTCTTTATAACCAGCTACTTCTACTTCGGAGAAATGGACAAATACTTCATTTTGGCTGCCATCTGGCTTGATAAAGCCATACCCTTTGATTTTGTTAAAACGTATCACTGTGCCAATGTGCATATAAGGAGTCCTATCTACATTTTAATTCGATACCATGAACAATATGTCCAACATGTTGATTAGACATGCTAATCGTTTATTACCACAATTTTGTGTGACTTGGTATGGTATCTAAAGTAATATGTAATTCATAGCATAAATAGAATTTTTTCTACAACATAATCAAGTAATGTGGTATATAAGTGCACAAGTTAGTGTAAACTACGCCCTTACTTTTTGCATACTTACAATAGGTAGACATGAATCACACTGCGCCCAGTCACCAATCAACCGACCTTAAACAACCATTTTCTTGTTTGCCATTACGGGCGACGTTATTAGATAATCTATCTTCTCTAGGTTATAAAACAATGACGCCTATTCAAGCGCAAAGTCTCCCTATGATGCTTAAAGGGGAGGATGTTATTGCAAAAGCCAAAACGGGAAGTGGTAAAACAGCTGCTTTTGGACTGTCAATATTAAATCAATTAAATGTTGAAAATTTTGCTGCACAAGCGTTGATATTATGTCCAACGCGTGAATTAGCAGAACAAGTGAGTCAAGCGGTACGCTGTTTAGCTCGTCTTGTACCGAATGTCAAAATTTTAAATCTATCTGGCGGCGTTCCGATGAAACTGCAATTGGATTCATTAAGACACGACGCCCATATTATTGTAGGGACACCTGGCCGAGTGCAAAAGCACTTAAATAAAGCCACGCTATCATTGAATCAATTACAAACGTTGGTTTTAGATGAGGCGGATAGAATGCTCGATATGGGTTTTTTTGATGATATAAAAACCATTGTCTCTGCTTGTCCAATAAGGCGACAAACTTTATTATTTTCTGCAACCTATCCTCCAGAAATCAAAAATCTTGGCAAACAATTTATGCAGCGCCCCAAAGAAGTACTGATAGAAACCCCTCACACTGAATATGATATCGAACAGTATTTTTATAGAGTCAATAGCCAAGCAGATAAATTTTCTTTATTAAAGATGTTATTGTTACATTATAAAGCAGTATCAACGTTGATTTTTTGCAACACAAAACAACAAACAACTGACCTATCAAAACTGCTGTGCGATGCGAAATTTAGCTCACTTGCTTTAAATGGAGACATGGAACAGATAGAGCGTGATCAAGTCATCATACGTTTTGCAAATCAGAGTTGTTCTATTTTAGTCGCGACAGATGTGGCGGCACGTGGTCTTGATATTAAAGAATTACCAGCTGTCATAAATTATGATTTAGCTTTTGAGCACGATGTACATATTCACCGTATTGGTCGTACCGGGCGTGCTGGCCATAAAGGATTAGCATTAAGTTTAACAACGCCAGCGGATGCAGAACGTATTTGTGTCATAGAGAAAAATTTAAGCTACCCACTCACTTGGCGAAAAAATGATGAATTAACGAGTGGCGCCCCTATCTTCTATCCTGAAATGGTAACAGTATGTCTGGATGCAGGGCGAAAAGATAAAATTCGACCGGGTGATATATTAGGTGCCTTAATTAAGGACGCCAAATTGCCTAGCGAAGCTATTGGTAAAATTGATATAACAGCTTTATATTCATATGTTGCAATACATCGAAGTCAAAGTGATAAAGCATATCGATATTTACAAAATGGCAGACTAAAAGGTCGTAAAGTTAATGCAAGAAAGCTGCGATAAAATACAAATCATTCTCACTTCTCCCAAAAATGAGAGAAGTGAAAAAGTGCATCGTGAACATTAAGCAATGAGACGCTATGTTTCAAACATTACTCAAGTTATTTGTACTTTTATACTCAATATTAATTGATTGATTCTGATTTTCATTAGTTGTATGTGGAACTTCTTGCCACATACAACTTAAAGGTGCTTTTACTGTTGCAAGTATTGAGAGTTGTTGCTGAGTAAACAGTTCTGTTATTTCCATCAATTCTAATGCAGAATTACGCATTTTTGCAGGCAAATCTCCCGTTTTACTTGCTGACAAAACCTCAGCAATAAAATTATTATTCATAAACATGTCAATTTTATCTTGATAACGCAAATCATATTTAACGGCTATCGATAAAACAACATAGAGACGTGATAACCATTCAGAAGCATCCCATTTTGCTAACTGATACGCTTCAAGAGTTGATTGTTTTCGAGCGTTTTCAAATTCAACTAGAGCTAGATTTAAGTCACTATTGACTGTCAATTTTGCAATCATCGATTCAAGCGAAACATTCACATCACCTTGATAATGAGCTAGTAGCGCCACACCATTTGTAATAGCATCATCCAATAAATAGTGATTCGTACCTGTCCTTTCATTTTTTTCACGTTTAAAGTTAAAAATATCTTTAGCAAATAAAAAACCATATAATGCATTGTCTTTTAATTCAGCACAGACTGTTTCAAGCTTATTTTGTGCAACAAGATAGTTCGATGATTAATTTTTTCATCGAAACAGTTGCATCAATTGCTAATGATGTAGCAATAAAATCCAAATGGGGTGTTTTCCCACTCGAAATTTTACGTCTATTTGCACCTTCTAAAAAGAAGCGTAATAATGTTTCTTGTGCTGTCGAAGAGGCTTGATTGCGTACAATTCTTAATAAATCATATACCAGATTATTTGGATAAGCTGCATTTTTTGGAACCGCTAAATTATCATTATGAATATTTTGGACCCATTTATAAAATTCAATTAATATTTTATTATTTTATGCGGTTAATTTCTTTTTTGCATTTAATAAAATTGCAGCGTCTGATAACGTATTAAGAATAAATTTTTCTAATTCTACCAGTGAGATATTAGGTTGACCAATAAGGGATGACAGCCTGTAACAGGGGGTTGAAGGCATATAGGATAATAAATAATACAACGACTCTGTGCAAGGACAATGAAAAATTAAGATATAAGAAACGCATTGAGAACAACGTAAACGAAATT
>CAJCIZ010000080.1 GCA_903970525.1 Myxococcales bacterium
TATGGGTGCACAGATGGCTAGATTGGCGTAAGTGTATGATTTTTTGTACCGTACAGAGAATAATGTCTAAAACATTTGATTAAGGATGATCTATGCTAAAATCTTTTTCTACTCTTTTTGTGAGCCTTGGCTTCTTACTAATTTCACCAGTATTTGCAAACTCAGTGCCTATGCAGAACAACGTGATATTTCAAGATATAAGCATCTACGCAACAAATTGAGGGTGGGAATAAATAATGACAGGAGAACAGTATGTTTGGCACACGTGACCAAACGTACGCGAGTATCAACAATGAGTGATAACCACCTCCCGTACTTCAGCCTATCACACTGATTTTTAATACAATTCGTTTCACTATTTTGCGCTAAAAACCCAGTAAAACGCTAGTGATGGACTACACTTAATATATATGAATCAAAACAAACAATCAGTTGATTGTGTGATCTTGCCAGACGAGGGGTGAGATGAAAAGTGTAACTGTCACACAAGCGCCAAACTCCACTGTCGTCAATAGAAGTAGCCAACAAACTATCATTGAATGGAATAGATTTAATATCGGCGCTCATGAAAAAACACAATTTATTCAATCTAACGCATCCTCTGTTGCATTGATCAGAATCAGGTTGATGTGCAGATGGGGGATTCAATAAAGGTTAGTACGAATTGTTCATAACATTAGGAAAGGCATATCAATTCTTTGAAACAGTATGATATTAACTGATATTATAATTTATAATGGGAGAAGCCATCCATGAGGTCTACCATGAATTTGATCAGACAAAGTATTTTTAGCATGATACTCTACTCACTCTTCATCGGATGTCTTTATGCATCATCTACAAAAACAGACACTGCAATTTTTGCAGGCGGATGCTTTTGGAGTATGCAGCATGATTTTGAAAACTTGCCTGGTATTATTAGCACAACAGTCGGTTACACGGGTGGAGATTTTGTGAATCCGACTTATTCACAAGTGTCATCTGGCAGTACTGGGCATGTGGAAGCGATTAAAATTGTCTACGATCCTGCCGTTATCAGTTATGAAAAACTTGTTGATTTTTATTGGCATGATACCGATCCCACAAATGAATTTGGACAATTTTGTGATAGTGGGTCTGAGTATCGTCCTATTATTTTTTATTTAGATAATCAACAACAGTCTATCGCGATGCAAAGTGAAAAACAGTTGGAAAAATCAAAACGATTTAATACTATATCGACACAGATTTTACCTGCGAAAACTTTTTATCCCGCAGAAGAGTATCATCAACATTACTCGGATAAAAATCCAGCGGCTTATCATGCTTACCGCGTAGGCTGCAGACGCGATGAAATACGTGATCAGGTTTGGGGTAAATAAAATTAATATTCTGTATTAACAAGGAGAGTCATCATGGAAACCATTGGATTTATTGGTCTTGGCAATATGGGAAGCAAAATAGTCGGACGACTATTGAAAGCAGGGTACACAGTCATTGGTTATAACAGAACAAAAGAAAAAGCTTCGCCGCTTATTAAACTTGGTATGCAATGGGCGGAATCTCCGTGCGATGTAATTAAGGCATGTCATATCACGTTAATGTCGCTCACTAACGATAATGCTTTATCAGCCATGCTAGACGGTGAACAAGGTATCTTATCTGCGATAAAAAAAGGAAAGCTATTAGTTGATATGAGCACCGTGTCGCCAAACTTCAGCCGTGCTATGGCAGATAAAATCGCTGCAAAACAAGGTCATGTCTTAGATTCTCCCATCTCAGGCAATCCGCTCATGGTAGAAAAAGGCTTAGTAACTATCATGGTAGGCGGTGATCAAACTGAATTTACTCGCGCGAAACCCATTTTAGAATCCATTGGCTCTAAAGTTTTTTATGTAGGAGAAAATGGTCAAGCACTTATTTTGAAGTTGGCAATTAATATCAGTTTAGCCGTACAATTTTATGCATTTTCTGAAGGCATGTTGCTGATAGAAAAATCTGGCGTTGATATGAAGAAAGCAATTGAAATTATGCAACAGAGTGCCATTGGTTCACCTGGCATTCAACAGCGGGCTCCTTTCATTCTGACACCACCCGAGCAACCTTTATTTAGTATTAAGCTTATGCAAAAAGATTTGTTACTCGCCCTTGAGCAAGGTCGTCAACTGGGTGTTCCTTTGCTGAATGCCGCCCTAACAAATGAAGCATTAACAACGGCTTGTGGTCAAAATTTTGGGAACGAAGATTTATCAATCTTATTTAAATCAATTAAACAAAGATGAAAGAAAACCACTGTCATGCCAGCATGCTTTCAGCGGGCATCCAGTTCATTTATAATGCGCAACCATATTAACCATCCTGGATGCCAGCTGAAAGCATGCTGGCATGACAGGGGTCAACATGTTTTGAAGTGGCGCTTGATTTCTTACATTGCTAGAATAACGGAACACAGAAAGTTGGCGGATAATCATGAATCATCCTAAAGTGGGCATTGGTGTGTTGATTTTCCGGGATCAAAAACTCCTGCTTGGAAAAAGACAAAATAATCACGGTGCATTAACATGGGGGCCGCCAGGGGGTCATTTGGAATTTGGTGAATCATTTGAAGCGTGCGCCATTCGTGAAACGTTGGAAGAAACGGGATTACTTCTTTCTTCACCTCAATTTGTCACTTTAACAAATGATATTTTCACAGCTGAAAATAAGCATTACGTTTCTATTTTTCTCAGTACGCAATTACCCATAGGCCAAGAAGTCAAAAATCTTGAGCCAGAAAAATTATTAGTTTGGGAATGGTTTAATCTAAATGAATTGCCAGAGAATCTTTTTTTACCTCTGAAGAATTTGTTGCAACTAAAAGGCGTTGCGTTTTTATTGCAGCTTTCTAGTCAGGCTTTAAGTTCATTTCTGTGAAGTCGATAGCGGAGAAAGATAACCATCATTGCTATTTACCTCAGTGCGGCTCACCTCTGATGGTGGTGTTACCATTGGGTTTATTGGGGCAGCTCCAAAGAACGCAGAAGAAGCGTTTTGACTAGTAAAAAAATTTAACGCCATGCCTCTCATAGGATCATCAGCTGGGTTTCCTAACTGCTTTTTATAAAATTCAAACATTAGAGCTTTTATTTTTCCGCCAGAATAAATTTGAACAGATTCATCATATATCTGACTTAAGTGATATTCCATTTCACGCCACGGTCTGGTTAAAGGATGAAGATTCTGAGCTAATATTGCGCCTTCAAGAAATGAATTACCATCTGAAATGGCATGACTAAAAAATGGATTGATCCCACGCAGTTTATGAGCTTTAAGGTAAATAACATCTAAATGAGCCGAGACTGCATCATATTTTTCCTTAGAATCAGGAGTCTTCATCATCGTAGTTACACTCATATCAAGCTGAGAAGCCGGAATTGCAAGGCATATGCAAAAATAAGCATAGATGTCTGATAAACGCTTAGCACGACTAATGAAATCTTTAACGGTCAGATCATTCAGCAGTTCTTGTGAAAATAGTTTCGAAAATATCCCAACAGAGATTAAAGTATCAACATGGGTTAAACGCTCATCATCTAATAGTATCTTCGCTAACAGATCATTTATTTTTTCTGCGTTAGCAGGAATAAAATCAGATTCTTTCCATTCTAAGAGTTCGTCTATGGGGGTTTTTGGTTTTGGTGTGTTCGCCGAAGACAAGGGTGGAGAAAAACGTAATGTTGCCTGTTGAATCAATTGAACACGTTGAGAGTCAGTTATTTTTTCACTTGATTTTGCTTGGTATTGCAAAATATACGGCAAGGATAATCTACGCTCAGAGTGATATCCCTGAGCAATTTTTGTGAAATCAGCAAAGCTTTCATCTATTTTATTTTTCTCTAGTAAAACAAAAGATCGTTTTTGAAAATAATAAAGGAGATGTCTTTGCTTTGGAAGTACAACAGATGGCATCAGGCCAATAATTTGATCTAATACTTCCAAATCAGAATCATTATAGGTGATGGACTCTTCTAGATCTTGCATTGCCAATTTTTTTTCTTTTTTCCCGATCAAGAATAAAGCTCTAGCTTTAAGACAAGCACAGAGCGCAAAAGTCGCATCAATGGATAGAGGATGCTGCTGAATGTGCTGCTTGAGCGTGTCAATTTTATTGTTGATTTCCTGATAAAAATGCATGTCTTCCAGTGTTAAGCTTTGCGTGAATTCCTGCATGCAATTTTTTTCAGGAATAATTTTCAGCGCGGTTGATTTATTAGCATCTTTTGCAAATTGACTGGATGACATTTTTCTCTACTCATATTCATTGATTTTGTTAACCATTTCTCATTTTACAACCTATCGTTCTCACAAGTAGTCTCAGCAATTGTGCTGTATTGATATGGTTATTAGCAACAGCAATCAGAGCATCGGTAAGACTTTTTTATGCTACCACCGGTTTCGGGAAACTGCCGCTGTTTGAGATAACGTTCCATTGTGAGACAGTATGTTATTTTCGTCGGACATTTTCGTTTCCTTTATTTCTGCAGACCGAATGGCAATAGCCGCCAAAAATGACAAAGGTGACGCTGAGTTATCCGGCGTGCTAATTTCACCGGATGGAGATCTTGGAGGAGCAACAGATGAATTCACTGGAGCGCTCTGGCGATGCATGATGAGGCGCAATGTTTCCTGTAGATCCAAGCACGATTTGCCATCAAAAATCCCTGTGGCATACTGAAAATAATTTTCCGCCGCTTGTTTGGTCAAAATTAAGAGTGGGGAATCTACTTGTGTCTGACGTTGAAAATACTGGTTGAGTGATTGAAGTATTTCATTTCTTGCTGCATTTTCTGAACTGTTGCCCGCATCAATAAGCTTTGCTAATGCGAATATGGTATCTAATATTTTTGCGTAAATGACAGGTTGCTGCTTGTAGATTTCAATTAATTCAAATAAGTTTGTCTTTACGTTCTGGATTAATTGAAAAAATGCAGGTATCTTGAGTATATCAGCTATCTGAACACTATTGTCTCGACAAAAGTGAGTGAGGGCGTGATCTCTTATCGTCAGCAAAAAAGTTTTCAACTCAGTCAAGCCATGCGCGCCATTCTTCATTGTGAAAAATACGCCAATCACACTAACAGCGAACTCAAATTCTTGTTTTAATTTCGCATCATTAGATACTATTTTCCCTGCAGCTAGCATCAACAATTTTTTAATTAGAGGATTTGTTTCTATGCTTGGCTGATGACTGGCAGCAAGTCTAATCGCCATTGATAGTATAGTAGAAAAAGAAAGATTTATGCCCTGAGGATCTATGCGAGCGGCATTTTCAATCATTATGATGGATAACTTGAGTGACGGTAGATCTGTTAATACATTGCCAAACAGAGGTTCTAGATTCCATCTAGCCAACTCAAACAGAAGCTCGGCATGATTATAGGTATTATCTGAATAATCAATCAAATGTGTAGCATAATGACAAAACTCTTTTGCTATGGCTGTTAGCTTTCCTTGCGGATCCTTAGCATTCGAAAACTCCTTGCGAAGTGTCAAAAATGCATGGCTCAATGTGTTATTCTTCATCCGAGACGATGCATTATGTAAGTGCAAGGTCATTGAGAGAATGAAAGCATCTACTTTTTCATGAGCGAATTGCATTTTATTAAGGATATAGAAGATATTTAATGCACTCTTAGTCGAGTGCCAGGGTTCTGCTTGTATATGATCCTCCATGAGGATTAAATTGCAAACACCTTGCACTAAACCAGGGATCCATTTTTTGGCTTCTTGTTGCGGTAAATCAACCACTAAGTTGTTGGCCCAGTTTAGTGTTTGGAAATATGCAGTCATTGAGTCTATAGAGCGCAACGAATTCATTTTATCATCTAAAAGACTAATAATCTTAGTCTGCATCGTTCCTGCTATCACAGGATGCCCTGGAAGGTTATAAATGATAGCTAACTGTTCTGGTCCATAACAGGTTATATCATTGGTATTGATAAGTAGCATTACCAGGAAATCGTTTATGGTTGGTGGTAAATTTGAATTATTGTATAGGTTTGCACTTTCTAAGATTGCGTTATTTGCCGAGAGTAATAAAGATTCTGCTACAAGAGTCCCTTTTGGGGATGAACCTAAACTAAACATGTATTTTTCTAGATTAGATTTAACGATGCGCCAAGCTACAGGATGGTTTGGTCTCTTAAGCATGAATGCTGTTTTAAGACCAAAAATCGGTGAGTTTATTGGAGGCATGTTATGTGTTTTTAGTTTGGATGTCATAGCCTCTACAAGGCTTGCATAGTTAACAAGCGCTTCCATAATGCTCGTATATGACGTGACACTAGTATTATTAACATATACAGTGGTTAGATCTAATAAACGCATTGCTATTTTTGTTGTGAGTTTATAAAAAAGCGGCGAGAGAAAAACGCTGTCAGAGTCAATTTGTTGAGAGCCTCTCAGCAATGGTTGCAATGCTTTTTTTGCTTCAGTTAATAGATCGAAGAGATTTTGAAATTCCCCGTGTTCTATTGCTAAAACGCAATATGATAAAATCTCCACGACCCAAGATTCAATATCTGAAAAACGCATGTTGTCAGAGAGATCGCATGTGATGCAGGTTAATCGCAAAAGGTTAGTACGGGTTAGCTCCATTTCTTTATCATAATGAGACGCTATTTGTAGCATAGTGAGTAATCTAGTTTTTCTTTCAATGATGATTTCTCGGTTAATCATTGCGAACCCGACTGTTCTGTTTGCGAAATCAATTGTCTCATTCTTGTTTGCCAAGGTAGAGAAAACAGGCTCCAATATCCATCTAGCGCTCTTCAGTAGCAAATGTGCAAATACCGCGGAATCGGAGGGATCTGCAAATTGCACAGCATATCTACAAAGCTTAGGAAGAAAAGAAGATAAAGCCCCGTTATATTTATCGATCTTGCCATTATACTTTTCTCGAAAATTTAATAAGTATCGACTGGTTTGATTATTTTTTACAGTAATAGGTACGGAGGCCAGTCCGTCAGAAAATGGAGCTAAAAAACTTCTAAGATCATCCAGAGAGGAATGTCTTCTTGCTATTAAATCCAGGATATCTAAACTAATCGCAATAAAATATTGTGTTGAAAAATAATTCATACTCTCCAGGTTAAATAATGTGATCAAATGAGAGTTCAGTTTAAACACATAGTCCCGTACATTAAATTTCTTTGAAAATTCAATATAGAGTTCTGCCACTAAAGCTGTTTGCCATGTAAGGACTTCATGAAGTATTTCAAGAGACGAGGTTGATGAGAGTGCGTTTGATTTATTGAACATCAAAAATAGAATCTGATGTTGTATTTCTCTCGTTTGTTTTTCTTCACCAGGTAGTCGATAAAAATAGGCTAAGTCTTTGGGAGCATAGGATGCTAAACAATTAGGGTTTGCCATTATTTCTTGTATTAATTGCTCGGGTGTTTCTGGCAAATTGGATGTCACGCTGGGGGCAACGGAAGGTTCGCTCTTATTGCCCGCGTTAGTTGAAAATCTATGCATTTTAACCTCATTGAGTGATGAATTTTATTTTTTAATTTCTCGGTGTTTTTTGAGCGTCAAATGCTACTGCTCAGGTCATGATTGTTACGGCTGAAGTAATCGATGTCGAATATTTGGTGAGAAAGTATCATCAACCCGAGGTTTGATCAACTTAGAAAAGGGTGCAAGTACAAAATCTATAGAAAACAAGGCATGGAACCAGTAAGCCTGCCTAATTTATGATCTATATTTGCTCTCTTATTCTCTGATGGTCGGAATCCTTAAGAAAACCTTAAGGTTGGGTTGCTAGATTACCCCATTAGTCGCAAACCATTTAAGCATATAGACCATAGAGAACATTTATTTATGATGAGAAACAGCCTGCTTCAATTATTCAAAAAACAAGCCAATGCCCAAGCGAATGCAGGTACGTTGACAGGTGAGGTTCCTCAGTGTGAAGCAATAACTAACGGTCAATCTGGTACGCTTGCAGTAGGGGATGGTCGCTATTTCTTAACACTCAGCGGCGACGACTGGTTGAGTGATTGCAATACGATTATGCAAGCCTTGCATCAACAATTTGGTGCTAATAAAACTACTTCCAGCGACTGTGCTCGCGATCAATACTATATTACTAACAAACGGTGCGGAGAAGACTCAATACTGCCAGAGTATGCGGTTAATGACAGATACTACGAATTATCTTTTGGGAGTTGTACACCATCTGATGACCCCATCAATGCGAGCGGCAGAGACATGGCTGATACTGTCAATGGTATCTGCAACGATCGCAGTAAAATGAATCCTGTTGAGCTGGGGATCGGCATTGGAATTTTTGCATTACTAGTTTTGATACTAGCTTGTGCAGGTATTACATGTAAACGCAGATACAATGCGAGACGCGCAGAAGCCATAGCCTTAGAAGATATAGGTAATCGTGGTAATGCTGATGGTTACAGTCAGTTATCAGGCGAAGATGAAAAAAAACCACAGAAAGAACGACGTAAAGATTCCTTAGGCGATGGTAAGACAGGATTATTTCCGCCTCCTGCAGATACATTAGCTATTATCGCAACGTCTGAGTCTGACGCTAGCAAAAGCAATTCTTCTGCGCCCAATCCAATGGGAACATCTTCTTAAGATAGCCAGGATAATTTCATAATCTATGTTGGGCTTCTCTGCACTTAGCCTAACCTACCATCTTCTGATATAATGAAAGCAATTTTAATGCTATACGAAGCAGGGGATGTTCATGCTTAGATCTCTTTCTACTCTAGAATCATTTTATGTCGATCAGGCAGTGACGATTATCACCGTTAGCGATCTAGAAGGAATTGTCAACTCTTTGACGTTACAAAAAGCCATCGATGCGGTAGTTATGATGCATCCACTCTTATCTAGTGAAATTCTTCAATCAGATGAAGGCTATTCCTTTTCTAAGCGTGAAAACAGTGAAGATAAATTAACGACGCTTGGACAGATTGATAAGGATAAGCGTAAAGAATTCATTCTATCTGAATTAAATTCTCCTTTAACTAAAACAAGCTTAATCCGTTTTACATTACTATTAGAAGAGCGTATCGGCATTATCAAATCGCAGCATATTTCATTGGTGACGACAACACATCATGCTGTTAGCGACGGCATGAGTTGTGTGGCTTTGCATGAACAAATCTGGAAAGTGTATGCTGAACTTGCCAGTTACCAACCGCCAACAATAACAGACTTTCCCTTGATGCCGGCTATTGAAAATCTCATTCCGACACAATATACAGAAGCGGAATTAAGCAACTATATCGAGCGTTATCAAAAAATGGCAGCTAGTTATCATCCTTTTGTCGTTAAAGCGGTAGAACAAGGTGAGGCTGCAGTCGAGATGAGTTATGTCCGAAAAAAGTTTACACTCAAACAAACTAAAGCCATCATAGAAAATTGCAAAAAACATCATGTTTCTGTACATGGCGCGCTCTGTGCTGCAAATTTATTGGCGCTTAAAGAATTGTATGGCAAAGAAGGCAACCTGGATCTGAGTTGTCACTCACCCATTGATGTGCGAGCACGGTTAGAACCAGCTGTTTCAAATAATGCGATGTTTTCCGCTGCAATTGGCTGTGGGCATGTTGAAACTGTTACGCCTGAAACAACACTGTGGGCACTGGGAGAAAATATTTCTACGACAATAAAAAATCATATTGAGAGCGGTGATATTTTCAAATCAATGTTGACGTATAAAGAGATGCGACTCAAATCTAAATTAGCTTGTTCTATTGGTATTACAAATGTGGGTGTCGTTAATTTACCGCCGAAATTTGGCAAACTTAAATTAACCGCACTCACTCTTATTCCACGTATTCCTTTGCCTATGCTGACGGCTTCTGCTATCACTTCAGGCGATAAGTTAACAATCACTTATCCTTATGCAAAGCCGTTTTATTCAGGCAATGTTATTAAAAAAATTGCTGAGCAGGCGGCAACGTATTTGCTGACGTTATAATATGCTACAGTCTTTAAATTCTTTCACCCAAAACAAAGTAGCGCCTACCACTGCTGCAGGCACTACAAAAAAATTGATGACTGGAACCATGCTAGCTATCACAACACTTCCCCCAAAACCTAGTGCAATCCAGCGTTTTTCAGCTAGTCGTTTGCGTAACTCTGAAAATGAAACGTGATTATTATCCATGGGATAATCAATATGCTGAATCGTCATCATCCATGCATTGAAGCCAAACCAAAAGAAAGCCGCAAAAATTTGTATGATTGGAATGAAGAACATGATCATGCATAAAAAAGCACGCGGTAAATAATAAGCAATAAGAGCAAGCTGGCGCCCCATTAATTGTTTCATTTCTTTGAGATAGTCACGTAAGTTCTTTTGTGCGATGACTTTGTTCGTCAGCTTTAATTCAACTTTTTCTGCTAATAAACTATTGAATGGCAAGCAGACAATATTCGATAGTGTCACCAATAGGTAAGTCAACACCAGGAAGAAGCTAATATAAAACGCCAACCATATTATGCTTGATAACCATTGCAACCAGTGTGGTAAATAACCATATAACCATTGGTTAAACTCCAGAACAAAATGGCGTGATAGTAGAAAAAAACTAGTGACTAAAATAATATTGATGCCGAGGGGTAGAATAACAAAGCGTTTAATGCCAGGGCTGAAAAGCAGCTTAAAGCCTGACAGAAAATAAAGAATGCCTGTTGCTGGATTGTTTGTTGTCATGGCGCTTATTATGGAGTTATTTTCGGAGTTTCGCAAGGTGAACTCAGGATTATCAAGAGAATAGGTTGAGCTTCACAGCGAAGCTCAACCTAACTTTTTAAAACTATTTATCTTTTAATTTGTTCTTTGTTAAGAAGTTGTCAATTTCTTTTTTAGCTTGATCTTTTTGATAACCGTAAGATGATTGTAATTTTCCTGCAAGTTCTTCATAGGTTCCTTGCATTTTAGATACATCATCATCTGTCAGTTTTCCCCATTGTTGTCTGACTTTCCCTTTGATTTCTTTCCAATTGCCCTTAATGATATCATCGTTCATATAGTGCTCCTTGAAAGTTATGGAAAAATCAGATTACACCCATCAACAGCAATATTATTATTATCAACAATAATACGCCAATACCACCGCTTGGGTAATATCCCCAATTTCTACTATGAGGCCATGTTGGAATTACGCCTAGCAAAGCGAGGATTAAAATAATAATTAAAATGGCACTTAATGACATGTTATCTCCTTATCTAATATAAGTGTATGTCTCGAGAACTTTATTATTAGCTACTGACTATGGGTCACAGTCGTGCTAGTTGAAGCTGGGGTAGCATAAGTAGTGGATGTTGTTGCTGGTGGAGGATTAATAGAACAAGCGGCCAATGATAAAGTGATTAACATCGATACGAGTAATTTTTTCATAAAAATCCTTTTATTTAAATGAATAACAATATAGTCATACTCTATTTTAACTGGGGTGTTTGTGATTTATTTGAAAGACCACCGTTTATGCGAGACAGATTTATACATAACTGCATGAGTTGACAAAGAGGGTGTCAGCTGATGACTTTAATCCCCGCCTGCTTAGACATAAATCGTCGTATATGTCCCACCATGCTCATCAATAGCAGACTTCACGCGTGTCACTGTTGCTTTTGATAAGATGTTTGTTAGTCTCAAGGCCGCGATATATAACCGTTATATAGTAGTCGCAAGCAATGCGATTCTGTACAGATTAATATGACATATTAAGCGTGTTTTGCCTGCTCCATAAATTCAATAATATTATTACCAATATCAACACCAATCAGCTGGGGGCAGCCAATGTCTAACATTACCGTGAGTCCGGCGGCATGCAAATGCATCCCTAGCTGTTTCAAAAATGGTTGAATCCAATATTCATTAGATAGATTTTCTGGTGTTGGCCATGCATAACTGATGAATACAGTGGGTTGTGAAGCGAGTGTGCTAGTTTGTGCAATAGCTGTAAGTGTATTTTTAAATTGCTCGTTGATTTTTTTGCTTTCAACTAATACTTTTTGTTGGCATGGTAATGCCAAGGTTTTGAGCATCAAGTCTGGATCTGATTCTTTGCCGGTGAGTAATACAGTATGTATCATATCTTGTAATTTATTCGGGGCTTTTTGATTTGTGCAATGATTACATTGACCATCATATCTTTAGATTCACCTGAATTTTCTGCATATAACAAGATCTGTGCAGCATTAATTTCTTCCAGGCATTTTTTGATAATAGGCGCAAATAAAGATAATTTTTGTTTAACTAAACTAAGATCAATGGGCTGAATGGAATTTCCTTCTTGTAATTGCCGAGGCTTACCTGGCGCGCTTCCAAACATTACAGCTCCTTGTTTTGTCACTCATGATGTTGGGCTTCGTTGTGCTCAGCCCAACCGACAATTATTCGTGGGTCATCTTCATGTAATATTATTCTGATAACACAGACTTCTTTTAGCAGGTTGAAATATCCAAGCTGTCTGCGCTTGATTATCTGCATTACCACGGCTAATACAGCACCGTGAACTGGTATTATTTAAAGCTGTAGCAATCCAGTTCGTACCATTAAAATAAAATCCAGAGAGCTGATTTTTTTTATCTGTGCCGCAGGTAATGATTTGATGAGGGCCTATCACTCTTGCATCAGGTGAATAAGTGTTGTGTTGAATACTATTCGCAACAGAGTTTATTTGCGTATCGAATTCGTAGCCATGGTTAAAATCATGGAATTTTACGAGTGTTTCTTCTTCGGAAATATACCACATTCTGTCTTGTTCTAGTGGCCAGGTAGCTGTTGTTGATGCGACATTAAATATTGGCATGAGGGGGCTGTTATTATTCAGATTCATGCAGCTCACAGATTCATAAGGGCCGTTGACGTTGCCATTGATAATATCAGCACAAACTCGGTTGTTAATAGCCGGCGTTAAATACATAGAATCCGGTAAGGGATCATATCCATCTTGCCAACTGTCACCATTGTTGAAACTGAAGCGCATTGTGTTATGCAGAGCCTCACTATGCGTGATCAGTACGAGAGTGTTTCCTGTCACATTGACAGATAAATTATTAATAGGATAAGTCGACTGAGAGCTGATTGGAATCGATTTGATGTCACCTTGTGGAGTGATTCGTAACAATTGATCGTAGTTAGAGTCAAAAGTCATGGTGGCAATAAAATAAGTTGGCGTATCATCATTATTGGATTCAGCGATTAAGCTATAGATTTTATCTTGTGGTAAATTAATTTTAGTAAATGTTAAGGGTGATGCAGCGTTAACAAATTCAAGATCGGCACCCATTTCATAAACTGTTTCCGACCAGAGATAACCACCAGAAGCAATGACGTCACCATCCAGTTGAGCAGGGACTGCTTTAGACCAAGTGTGTCCATTGAAATAAGCTATGACTTTATCTTTATTATTTTCACCAACAGCCCAAGCGATAGGTTGCTGACCGGTTAATGGATAACCGGGATGAATTTTTTCCAGCTTCGTCATGCCTTCAATGTTGACAGCCGTATTCCAATTGTCGCCATCATAAAATGCCACAGTCGTATTGTTAACGGCCCATGCATATTTGCCAGCAGAAAAAATTTCATTGATTGAAGGGAGATTGAAAATAGTTTGTTTAATGAATTGTCCGAGTTTTGGATCCAGTGCAAAAACTTGTGTGCTAGGAGGATTGTCTGCGAATGCACTCATGCTAATCGAACATTGGAGAATTAAAACAGTCGCTAGTAATTTTAGTTTGGATTGCATGGGTTTTGTCTCCCTACGTTTAGAAAGCGTAATTATTAAACAATAGAGAGGGCTAGTCAACTTCAAAATCAACAATTGACGTCAATAATAATACAAATCAACTCGGTTTCGTTGGTATTTTAGCAGAGCTTAGAAAAAAGCAGGGTGGATTATCATAGTTTTGAGCGAATCTTGCCAGACCCTAAGTGTTGTACTCTGGGAGCCATGGGTTGATGTACAACAGGTTTGACGGATTTTAGAAAGCTTGCGTCGAGTTTTATATGATGATTTTCTGATAACATTAGAGAGGCATGAGAAAATAACGCAGGAAGTTGAGTGCCTTTCTTTTTTAAATCAAAAATGAGTGTGCGCGATCTGAATGTACCTAAATTTGGAACTTTGCAGTCACTCACGGCTTCTTCTGTTTCAAATCCGAGTTTTTCACAGCGCTTAATGAGATTTCTTTCGTCTTTTATCATGGTTGCAACTTTGCGATACCCCGCTTTCTGCGCGTAGATAAGACCCATTAATATAAAGCAATCAAATAACCCGGGGATGTTTCGGAATTTTGGTGCAACGACAAATCTTCCCATTTCCATGCAAGTATCAGAAGGAGGAACCGGTGCTTTATCTTCTGTCCAGTGTTGCATGACAAGTTTACGCTTGTGAAGATTATCCGTGAAACGATGATAAACAGCAATTTCTCCATTGATGACTAACGTGAGATGCAGACATTTTCCTTTGTCATCAAATTCATCGCGCAACGATTTAGCATTCCCTTTAATAGGAAAGCCTATTCTGCGAATTTCATCCATAGGTTCTGTAAATGTATCAGTTAACTTGAATGTTGCTTTACGAGAATTCATAGTAGTATTTCTCCTCTGCCATGTATTCAATAAACATCATTCAAAAATTAATGATGTCTTCCGCCGCCATGACCACCACGACCGCCGCCATGATAATTGCGACCACCGCCGCCACCGTAGTAACCATCATCACCAGAAATGATTGCACCGAAAAGTACGCCAGCGACTACGGGCGCAACAAAATCTTCTCCTTGGCAATAATAATAACGATTATAGTTAGGGTCGTAACACGTGTCGGCATAAGCAATGCTGCAGATAGATAAGCTAGTGACAATAGGAATGATGTAAAACAGTTTTGAGAATTTCATATTGATTCCCCCGTCTTGATATTCTTATAATTTCAGTATAGATCAGCAATGAAGTGAATATAGTAAGAAAGTAAAATAAAATGGCAGAATATTGTATAGATACTGAATTTAGATCATACTAAATAGGCAATAAATAATGATTCTTTTGTATGTGCAATACATTCAAGTCCTTACACAAAAAGGAAACAATCATGAATAAATTCATACCAATAGCTCTCTCTCTTATAACAGCAGTAACACTGACTGTTGGCAGTTCTTCCGTCTTGGCTCAGGATAAGTCGGCAGCGGCTTCCTCATCGTCTGGTAGTAGCGCAGCTGGTTCAGCGACTAAGGAACAGGATTTTCAAGCACACAAAGCTAAGATCCTCCAAAGAATCAGTGACAGGCTAACCAAGATCCAGCAAATCCAGAGTTGTGTACAAGCTGCTAATGATCGCAAGGAATTGCATGCGTGCAGGCCACATGATCACAAGCATCACGATGACAAAGATAGTAGCGGTAAATAAGAGAGAAAGAATGGAATAGAGTCAGTCTTGCATTATTGCATATTGATCTTGTCAATACGCAATGATGTAAGTCTGACTCTTCAGATTTAACCTCGTGATTCTAACTAATCCCAGTCGCACTAAATGTAGCAGTTGTAGTATTAGGGCCTTTGAGCGTGCAAGTTACAGTGGCACCATTGGCAATGGATGCTGAAGTAATCGTATAACCTGTAGGCAATGCACTGCCTTGTAATAAAGTAGCGGTATCTGTGCAATTGGCGACAGGAGATCCGTTAGTAGATTTTTCCATTCTAACGCCATAATTTTCTGATGCGGCTGATGCTAATGCACCTGCAACGCCATTAGTTGCAGCAGTTTGTGCATCACCTGTGATATTAATCAATTTAGGAATAGCAACAACGGCTAAAATGCCTAAAATGGCGATGACGATGACTAATTCAATTAAAGTAAAGCCAGAATAAGATGGTTTGCGGCGAATTTGTTTCATATTTAACCTCCCTGTAAGGAAATGACTGTCCTATGCGCTGGTAATTTGCATGTCTATACTAGGATAATAGCAGGGATTTGATTTTTTGCTTGTTTAATTTGGTAGAGATGCAATATGAAATGCCCTTATTTTGAAATAAAAACCTGTCAATCCTGCCATTTGCTAGATAAAAGCTATAGTGACAGTTTACTTGTCAAAGAAAATGAGCTGAAACAGCTTTTTCCACAGCACATCAAATTGATTAAACCAACAGTGGGCGTGAGGGGTGAGATCAGTGGCTCGCGTAATAAAGCGAAATTTGCCGTCTTTAATCAAGATAACAAATTAACATTTGGTTTTTATCATAGCGATGGTAGTCATCAAGAGATTGAGAGTTGTCCGCTGCATGCAGCAGGTATTAATGCGCTTCTCCCTCCTCTCTGTGAGATTCTCAACAAATATAAAATTATTCCTTATGATCTCAAATCAAAAAAAGGCGAATTGAAATATTTACTTGTTTCAACAAGTGGCGAAGGACATGCTGCTGAATTTTTATTGCGTTTTGTTTTACGTTCAAAAGAATCTCTACCTAGACTCAAGCAAGCCGTTGTTGATATTTTATCTTTATCTTCTGCGATCAAAGTTGTTACCGCCAATATACAGCCTGTTCATCAAGCTGTATTAGAAGGTGAGGAAGAAATCATTCTTAGCAAGGATTTAGTTATTATTCATGAATTAGATGAATTCAGATTGGCTTTAGGCGCGAGAAGTTTTTTCCAAGTGAATTCACAGATTGCGCGAGCGCTCTATAACACAGTGGCAGAATCTGTAAAAATAGATGCGCCTTCTTCTTTGTTGGATCTCTATTGTGGTGTCGGTGCATTTTCATTTTATGCAGCTAGATATTGTTCTGATGTCACAGGGATAGAAATTTCTGAAGAAGCGATTGCTTGTGCGAAATATTCGGCAGAGCTTAATCAAAGTAAAATTCATTTCGAAGCAATGGATGTGGAAAAGTATTTACATCAAAGTAACAAACAGTTTGATGCTGTCCTTGTTAATCCACCGAGACGAGGGCTGAATTCATTCATTATAAAAATGATTAAGACGATTGCACCGCGTTTTATTTATTATTCTAGCTGCAATGCAGAAACGCTGGCGCGAGATTTTCAAGAAATGGCAGATGCTTATCAAATTAAAAGTTTGCAGATTTTTGATATGTTTCCTTATACCAAACATTTTGAAACCTTGGTGAGTTTGGTAAGAGGTAAAACGGTTAGTGGTGCATGACACACAGTTAAATTTTCACAGAAAACTGCACATACGGCCCATCAACAGCAAAATTATGCGTAGTCTTGATTAAGCTTTGCAAGAAAACAGAACCCGTCACGATGCCAAGAGAACCCGGCACATAAGTTGACGGAACATAATTTTGTATCGCATTAAAGTAAACTGATGCCATGTAACCTGCTTCTATCGTCAATACTTTTCCATCGCTATCTTGATGTGAATATTTCAACCCAAGTTTTGCATCGAGAGCAGGGACCGCTTCAGTGTAACTTGAATGTGAAATAGATTGATGATTAACAGGAATGCCAGAGACAGATGGCTTTTGAGATAAAAGACAAAAAGCGATTGCACAAGCGGAAAAACAGCGTTAAAAATCCTCAAACTAAGTGTATTTGAGATAAAAGTGATGGGTTGGGCTATTTTATGAAAGTAATTTCTGTAGCCTTTGAGTGACTAGGCTTCTAGTTCTCACGGAGGGAATTTGAGCAATAATATTTTTCGCTTTTGTGAGTTTGAAATTTTTTATTATTTCAAGTTCTGGCAGCCCTGCAAATAATCTAGATTTTCCGGGGCTTAAGTATAATAAATCAATTAAGGCTTTCTCAGGTGTGGCGATTTTATATGAGCCATTTTGTTTTTCTTCATATCCAAAGAAGAATTCTGGCTGTATGTGATGGATAGAGACATCAGCAATAGCAGATGTGTAAAATCTTGTTCTAGCGACGGAGACCGCATATACAGTGCTGGGAATTTGTGAAATCATGCCGTGAAAATATAAAGCTGTTTGAAGAGAAATATAGGCTGGAAAAGGTGATGTTAAGATTTCCGGTAAGGCCAAGATATCTGTATCAGGAAAAATCCATTTTCCATGCGCAATATGAATAATTTGCTTAACTTCTGCTAGTCTAGTGAGAATTTTAGCTGCATATGATACTGATATCTCTAAGTAGGCAGAAGCATCTTGTGTCAGTATGAATGGTAGTTTGAGCGATCGCAATTTCGCATAAGCTTCTATTAGTTTCATATTAAACTTCCCCAAGTGTGTCGACTACCTGGGTGACAATATTTTCCCAAAGGCCCTTATCATCATATTGATTTTTGTCTTCCTGTGGTAAATAGGCTAAAACCTGGCCTTTAAATTCTTCAAAGCGTAGAGTCATCGCATTGTCTTGGGCGCAAGAAATAACTTTTTTTGTTTCTGTATTTTTGAGTTCATTTCGTTTTGACAAGATGAGCCAATACAAATCAAATACATCTCTAGCTTGTGTTTCAGTGCGATTAGCCAAAGCTAAAATCTTTTGGTTATACATTGTATTGATGGAATAATGATTTGCTATCATAGGCGGCAATGAATATTCACTCAATATTGAAGGACTGACTACTTCAAAACAAATTCCTTCATCTAATTTGCGTCGCAATAATTTGAACATCAAGATCCATATCCTATGAGTAACGAATACTATTGAAGTAAAAACGCAATTAAATTGAAATTAATGCTATATAATCAATAGCTTAAGAATTTTATGCGGGGTAATTGATAGAAGGAGGATCTTCAAAAATGTGTCAATACTTCAAATAGCGCCATGTGTATGCCACCATCAGAAGACAGTCTTTTCTTCAGCAACTTGTCATGAATCCAGTGATAAGTATTTGCTGTCCCATGCAAACCCGTTGAACCTGAAGCATCTGCCATATCAGGATCATGTAGACGATTATGATATTCGTTGTATGCAATGACGTAAGTTGTTCCTAAACCTAGTTTCAATTTGTTACCCGCTTCTGTGCAAAAATACTGTGGCGCTGTTGTTGAAGCGGCTAATTCAAAACCAGCCATCAAATTTAATGACGTTACCAATCTTGCTTGTGCGCCATGGGCTGTATAAAGATGCGCAGTCAATGTATTACCTTGTATAGCATCTGTTTCTGCAGCATTGATTGCGGATGCAATACCATCTTCTGTGTGTTTGAGGTCACGACATGTTTCTTGTGTGACACCAGAAGTGTTTTTATTAAAAATCACTTGTCCATTCCAGTCATGGGTTGCATTTTTATCCAGTGGAAATGGTGCATGTGTATTAGGATTCAGAGAATTATCTAAACTATAATAATAAAAGTAGGCCGGTACGCGTTTTTCCCACAATGATTGTGCGTGATGTAACAACGTTAAATCTTCATTAAAGACAGCAATGCCCATCATGCCCTCTATCATGCTTAATTCCCAATTGCCATTTGAGCGCGAACCTGAGTAAAGTAAGGGTTCATAAATATGATGGAGCAGTTGTGAAAATGCTTTGATGTCATCTGATTTCCATCCAGCTTGGCCATTATTTCCATAACGTATGATTTCAGCTGCGCGCGGCCATTTCGTTGCATCCCAGGCAGCTTGTAATGGCCCATTGCTGCAAGTCTTTGTTTCCCCAGGGCATGGATAGCCCGGTGTGAAACCAGCAAATCCTTTTAAATTTTTTGCATAGGCATTCATGATGCGAATGGCATTATTTGCATAAGCAGAATCATCTGTAATATACCAAAGCAAAGCCTGCACATAAGCTGCCGCTGAATCTGAGTTTGCGTCAGAGCAACCTATATTAGGCGTAGAATGTGATCCACATTGAATAATACCGTTGGGATTAGGGCCTTTAGGGGAATAAGTTTTTGAGCCGTAAGGGCTCGCTTTTGCATAAAGAAATTCTTGGTAATAAGGCTCAGTTTTGGCATGCACTTGCTGTTTGATAAAATCGAGTTGAGCTTGGCTCACTAAAACACCGGGATGTTGCCAAGGAAGTGTTTGCGCTAAGACTGTCTGATTAGCAAATAGAGACATCAAAAAAATAATAAAATATGTATGGAGATTTTTCGACATTATTTACATGATCCTGCAATTATTTTTATCTTTTTGGCTAGGTTGCACGCCTAAAGCATCTGAAATCTTTTGTAGCAAGAGTTGAGAAGATTGGATCGCGGTTTCTTTTGGTACTGTCATTGGCATTTCTTTTAATGTCATTAAGTTTTGTAAAGTGATTTCTTCATAATCTAATAGGAATACATTCTTTGCATTCTTGTCGTATGCCACTATATGTTTGCTTTTTATCCCAGATGTTTCCAGTGTGTTAATGCAATCACGAATTTTTTCGATATCGTTACCAAATAGCAATACAATATTGATACCAGATAAATACTCTTTGCTTATACTGCTGAATGTTTGCTTCTCTATCAGGTTATAAATTTTATGAGGGACTTTATTAACGAAGCAATTAGCAAAAGTGTTTCCTTTGAGAGTCTTTGAGGCTAGAAAAAATGCTGAGCCACTGGCGGACTGTAAAAAAATTTCTTGAGCAATCGGATCGTTGCCAAATAAGATGCATTGCGTGGGACTTTTCTCGCAGGGCGGTGATAAGATTACTGCAGCAACAGGCATAGGAATTTGCGAGAGATCACGCTCTGTTTTAGCTTCAGTGGGTGACTCATCCTGTTGTTCAAGCGCATCAATCACATCCATTACTGCATGATAAATTTTATTTGTTTCATCAGGCGTTTTAGCCGCAATTAACTGCTGCGTGAAAGACATTTTATTTAAGGATGCATTTCCAGAGCTAGACATTTTTTCTCTCGCTAATGTAATAAGAACGAATAAAAGTATAAATCAATTGAGTATCGCTGTCTAACCAGAGTGTATTATTATTTACGTGAAAGTCTTGGCGCCGGCCTATTTGGCATGCTTGGCCTAGATTCGCTAGTTCTGTTTGAGGTTGTCGTATCTGCCGCAGGTGATTCTTGCGCATTCTTATTTTTAGAGATCGCGAGATCTGCTGCGATTTTTTGTTTATTTGCACCTAAAGTTGCAAATGTATCAGCAGTACTGCCTCTCCTGGCCTGCGGAGCAGCCTTATTCGATTCTGTTGGCTCCTCATCATCTAAGTCTAAAGGGATAGGAGTCGCTGTAGAGCCTGAGCGACCATAGACGGTTTCTGATCTGTCGCGTTCTTTACCGCTCAGACTATCCTCTGTCCCAAAACGTCCACGAGAAATAGGTGATGCAGGCTCGCTAGAGTAAGAAAAGGCACGGCTTCCAGGCGTCGGGGAGCCTACATAGGTTGTCGCAATGGAATCAACAGAGCCTGAGCGAGAACGTTCTCTATCATCATCACTAAAGCTTGATGCTCTAGTTTTGGCAACAGCGGCAAGATATTTTGATCTGATAAAATCGTTGCTCTCAATAAATGCTGCGAGCGCGACATATTTTGTTTTCTCGCTTGCAGGAAGTGAGCTTTCTTTGTGTATCGCTTGACAGATCGTAAGCCATTTTGGATCTGACCAGTCTATCATTTGTTGTAATTGGCTTGAGCTCAAGATATCAAATTTAGCATCCTGATACGAAGAGGACTCATTGAGTTTATTAAATATCTCATCTTTAACAGCAAGGTTGAACTGTGTTAGCACCTGAGGATTGTTTCTTATCATCAAATATAAACTAGCACAAGCATCGCCTTCTATCACAGTTTTTGGAGAAGAGCTGTCCGGTACAAATTCCGATTTGAGAATTTTTTTACAAAATTCTTGCCATGGATTTTTACCGTCTGCGTTGACGAAATTCATGGTTAATAAATCATTAATGTTAATGGTATGGTTACTGGCGAGCTCTGCCGTGAATGCAGTATTTCTCATCGTAAGATGGGCTAAAAAAGCAGGATCTTGTAGTTGCTGATCGAGAATAGATTTTAAATTTGGATGTTTCGCAAATTCGTTATAGAGTTTTAAGTTAATTTTTGCATCATTACGTTCTTTCGGTGATTGGTGGCTGGAAGGGTGCAAAGCAGCTAAAAATGAAGTTGAGAGTATTCGCCATGATTCTTGTGTATAGCTATCCTGCCAGGCAGCATCAGGTAGTCTTGTCAAAAGATCCGGATGGCGGGATAAGTATTGGACCGCTAATGCTGGATTTGTTTTGATGCGATCAATGAGAAATAGACTATTTGAAAGTGTTTTATCAAACTGTTCTTTTAATAAAGAATGATTCATAAACATTTCATACAGCGCTTTATTGTCCTCATTATTACTGGCATAAGGCGCAATGATTAACTTGGCACAAAGTTTTCCCCAGGCGATCTCATTTTTCTCGCCCGTAGCGAGAGAGTTAAGCAAAGTTGTATCTTTAAATAACTTAACCGCTTCTTGGGGTTGCTTGTCGGATAATTCAATTAAGAATGGAGCTGAGCGGATAGTTGCCTCATATTTCGCATTAATGATCGGTAGCTCGAGTATGGTATGGTATAGCTTTGTAAAAGCGGATGGCTCACTTGCATCTTTGTTAGATAGAATTTTGACACAAAAATTATCCCATAATGCTGTCGTTTTACTCTCCCATGGCGTTAAACTAAATTTTGATAGGAAGACATCACTGGATAGCATTTCTCTGGCATTGCTAGATGAGTCAATCATAAATTGAAAAAGCTGTGATAATGAAAATCCTGATAAGGCTTTTTGACAATTCTCTAGCGTTTTAATTGCTGTTTTAATATTTTGTGATTTATAGGTTTGTATTATGAATAATCTTGCGTCTGCTTCTTTTAATTCTCCCGCACCTTTTATGGCTGCGTTCGTGCTCGATTCACTATTAAACATATCTTTGACGAGAGAAGATCGATGACTTTTATCAGTAAATGTGTTGACTGACTTTTGTATATCGGTGAATCCAGCTTCGCGTAGCATTTTTTCAAAAAACAACGAAGAAATTATTATAAGGTAGTCTTTTTCAGTGGTTATAACACTGTTTTCTGACTTTGAAAATAAGTCATGAGAAAAAAACTTGTGAGAGTTTTTGATTGCAGCATCATCCAGGATATTGCTTTCTCCTAATATCATGCGTTTCAAAATGTTTTCAGTGTTAATGCCACGTTCCAATATTCTAGCTAATATTCCGGGGGAGACTGATAATGATGCCAATAAGCTATCTTGTGTGACGTATTCGGGTAGATTAGAACTAAACAGCGTAGAAATTGCCTGAAAAGATGTGCTGTCAGCCAGCATTGAATCAGGGAATTCTTTCTGTAATGTGAGAAATGGAAATGTTTTGAATGCATGCTTTTTGTATTCAACGAGTAGTTGTTGAGTAAATGTCTCTTCGTGTTCTTGTTGTAGTTTTGCGCGCTCTTGAACGCGCAAGGCGGGAGAGATTTTATCAAACGACTTTTTAAGCGTGTTTGACAGTTTTTCCATGAGTTCATTTTCTATTTCTTCCTCAGTCTTCTTTGGGATTTTTTCTCGTAACTGTTGTTCAACATCGGGGAAAAGTTCATTTAATGTATCGACATTTGTTAAGGAGAATATCGTAGGAACATCTTTTTGAGGGATTAATGGAAATGCTTTATGCAGCTCTTCAAGTTCGCGTTTTATTTCTCTTTCATTCAGATGTATATCAAGATAGTCCATGAAGCTCACTTCTGTGCTGTCTAGCTTAAATAAATTATTGAGATTTTCACCCGTGATTCTTTTATTGAAAAATTGTTTTCTTTCGTAGATCTGTTTGATTTCATCTTGAGCTTGATGCAAAAATTTCTGTAATTTGCCTAATTTTTTTTGGCCTTCTTTGCTTATATTTTTTTGAGAGTGTAATTTATTTATTTCTGAGGCAAGGTAGTCGTAAAATTGTTTTTTTGTGTTATTTATCCCTTGCGATTTGATGGCGCTTTTGAAGAGAGTCTTTGTGATGTGTTCAGAGTATTCTTTTTCATCTCGGCTGGTTGGATTAATAGATAACAATCGTTCTATCGCGGCTGGCGTCATAATGTTACTGATGGCCTCCTGCTCAGAGGCTCTGGTATTTCCTGCAACTAAATACTGAATCAGTCGCGCCAAATGCTTTGTTTGTACGTAGGAAGGCAAAGGAGATTCAGAGAAAATTCTCTTTATTGAATCATCGATAATTAAAAATGAATACTCTGAACTCTTGCCCTTAGAAAATAAACTCAGCGGTTCTTTGAATTTATCTATATACGCTTTTTTAAGTTTTGCAGGATCGATTTTGTCTTCTGTGCCCGCGCCTTGTTGCGTTGGCGTAGGGGTCTTGGCGGATGAAGTTCGTCTTTGCATACATTAACCTCTACTATTATCATAGTCTTTTCTTAAGTATAAGAGAGGATTGGAATTTTGCTTTGCAGTTGAATTGGTTTATAACAGATTGATTTTTTGAGAGAAATATCCTTTCATCGCATAATCATCTCCAATTAATTTTGGCAGAGTCATTAAACGATCTGCCAGCCTAAATAATAGACAAAAGTGCATGAATCAGGTAGAGTATCGTCCTATTAAATCGTATATCCATGCACTAGAAAACAGAATAAGCCCTATGCTGTGCGAATCCTTGTTGCTGAAACATCAATTTTAATAATAATTATGAGAGAAAGACGAAGGGGTCTTGATGATAGGTTTTGAAAAAAATATACTCCAACAAGATCAATTATTGCACTCTGCAAGCGACGATGAGTGTAACCCATGGCAGCACATTGAAAACATCCAAAAAAATTCTTTAGACAAGTTGATGCAAGCATTTATCAGAGAAGGTGTATTGCCTGTATTTGAGTCTCAAGATAAGATATTTTTTAACTTAACTGAGACAAATCGCATCGTCTATGTAGAAAATGCCACAACCGCATCTCTCTCACGTTATACCTCATTCGGAAATATTTTTTTGCAAGACATCAATCGTGATGTGACTCAAATACGAAGCCCTTTAGAATTATTAGGTATATTTTTATCAGAAATAAAATCTCCTACAGATCGAGAAAAATGGGAAACGCTAGCACTTGAAATCAGCGACCATTTACGCAATGCCGTCCTAGGGAGTTATGCAAGTTGTAACTTAAATAAAAGAATTACCGACGAATCTCGTTCACAGGGGTTTGTGAATTTGTTGCAGTGGGTGGAGAGCCAAAAAGACGGTTTTAATGCGAATGTGTTTTTTGAGCAATGGGCACATCAGGGGCATCCTTATCATCCCTGTGGCAAAACAAAATTTGGGTTAACAATCGAAGATGTCGTGAAATATTCTCCTGAATTTTGTTCAGAAGTCCCGCTGATGATAGCTGCTGTTAAGAAAGACATCCTGCATATTGAAGCAATGGATCCCTCATCTGATTATATGACGTGGTTTGCAGAAAATTATCCTAGCACATGGACTCAATGGTTGCAGGAATTGACAGCGAGAGAATTGTCATCGCAAGATTATCTTCCAGTCCCTATGCATCCTTGGCAAGCACAAAACAAAGTGGCTAATTTATTTGAAAGCTTTATTAGCTCAGGTGAAATTATTTTCCTAGAGCATGTTTCGATAAAGGCGTCTCCTACTTTGTCTTTTCGCTCACTTGCGCCGAGTGAAGACATGCGAGGAGCTCATATTAAATTGCCAATCGCTGTGCAAGCGACGAGCGCGTTTCGCACCTTGTCACTAGAAGCAACAGAGAACGCGCCTAGGGTGAGTCGCATGCTGAATGATATTTTTGTTGAAAATAATAATTTTGAGGGACGCTTAAGTATTTTACCTGAAGTGTATGGGCTACATTTGCAGAATGTTTCAGAAGAGATAGGGAAGCATTTCACGGTGATTTATCGTGAAAATACGCATTCGGTAATTTCGCATGATGAAACAGCCATCGTCGTTGCGGCCCTAGTCGAGAAATCACATATCAGTGGCTTGAGTTTAATTATAGAATTGATGCAATCCTCAGGTGTCACACAGTTAAGTGAAGCGATCGAGTATTTTCAAAGTTATGTTGATCTGGTCTTAGGAAGTCATTTAGATCTTTATTTACAGTATGGTATTGCTTTAGAAGGGCATCAACAAAATACACTCGCCGTGTTACGTCAGGGTCAGATTGTTCGATTTATTGCGAGAGATTTTTCTGCGTTAGATATTCATCTGTCAACACTTAATCAACAAGGGTATAGTTATAAACCTTATCCGGGATCTTCGTATTTATGGGAAGATAAAACAACAGTCCGTAATATTTTTCTGCACACCGTGTACCAATGTCACTTAGGTGAGTTGGTGTTATTACTGGCGAATCATTTTCACTGTGATGAACATTTATTCTGGCAAGTCATCAAGCAAGTGACCGTGCAGCGTTTTGAACATCTTAAAGGTAAAATGGATTTGTTCGCCTGGCAGACAGAGTGTCAATTGATAATAGAATCTGACTGGCCGTCTCGCGCATTATTACGTATGCGCCTACAAGAGAAATGCGATCCCGCAGGATTATTTCAGCCAGTCAAAAATCCGTTAGTTTAAGCCAAGGTTTTTCCTGGGCCGTGCAGAAGCTTTTTTCGTTTAGCTATCGCATCTGGAGCGGTAGTTTCTGTATATCCTAAATCAGTTAACAATTGGGTGGATGGTTTGACAACATTCGAATTTGAATTAGAGTCAGTAGGTTGTTTTCGATTGAAGATACTCAAGGATAAGGGTTGAAGTACAGGTCTTGATTCTCCATTATTTTTCTTCATATCAGCATTGGTTGCTCTACTTGGCTTAGGCAAAACAAGTTGTGGCAATGTAAGCGGTGGCAAACTATCAAGCTTTTCAACGGTATTTTCTAACTCTTTTGATTCCAAAAGAGGCTTGCTACTGAAGAAATGCAAGGGTGTTATTGAGGACGATATTTTCGACAGAATTTTTTCAAGCTCTGTATCATCATTCTCTGATTCTTTAGATTCTGCAAAATGGTCGCTGATTGCGATAAATTTACTTGAAGAAGAGGATAGTTTTTCATCTTCCAGGTTTAAACTTTCCAAGCCAAATGATACTTCCTCAATCTCCGGTGTTGTTTCTTCATCTTCACTCGGTAATAGATATTCGTATTCTGCTTGAGCTGACTGAGAAACCTGGTTGAATAATTCTTTGTTAATATATCCAATATTCTCTGTTTCTAATGCTTGATTGACAATCTGCGTTATTTTGTGGAATAACAAAACTAATCGTGGATCGTCTTGTTGCAAAATATAGTTAAAATTGTAAAAGAATTCATTAATGATGTTTTCAGCATCTTCGCCGTTATTCTGATATAAATGAATTAGCGCATACATGTTTTTTACAATGTCAGCTTTGAAAATATTATCTTCTATGAGCGCGTAGTAGTGAGCCATTCCTTCTAAGGAATTGATATTGTCAAAATAGTTGAGGAAGCAGTCGGTCGATCTCTCTTCTATAGGGTTTTCTGTTTGTAGAAGTGCAGCATCATACAAGCATGACAGTAAATGATTGTTGGTGAATTGAGGATGATCAAGACAGAAGTTCAAATAAGACTTTAAAAAAGTGATAGTAGCGTCATTTGTTAAATTGAACTCACCCTGGAGTGTGGAGAGAGAGTCGTATGTTGCAGCATAGATATCAGCAACAACGCTGATCATCTCAATGGCATTGAGACGTTCTGGCAAGTTATTTAATGTTCTAATTAAAAAATTTTGTTCAACTAGAAAATGATGTGAGTAAGCACCTGCAGGCCATTGCATTGCGGTTGAGAATAACAAAGTTAAGCTTTGATGATAAAGAGAGACAATAAGATCTCTATCGAGTTCACGATCTGGCACAATATACGCACGAATTTTTTTAAAAATGATTTTGCAAAGATTAACTATTTGAAGATCAAAATCTTCTAGCTTATCGTATTGATCGATTTCATTAAAAAATTGTACCAATGGTTCTAAAACTTGGGGTAAGTTATTGTTATATAATTTTGAGATTAAGCTGTCTAAAGTTCGATAATAGTTAACTGACATGCTAGCGTCTAGCGTAGCTATCGAGCTGCAAAGATCTAGATCAATCGGTCGAAAAGATGATGTGACGGTAATACCCGCAATCTGCTGATTGAATTGTGCCATTATTTTGCTGTGCATCTCAGGGGTGGATCGCCGAGCGAATTGATTGGATGTAAGTCTAAGCATATTGCCTCTCGTTTTTTGTGTAATTAGTTGTCATTTTTGGCCGGGAAGTATACATATAGATCACAAAGAAGTCAATAATGAATCGAATGATCCTAATTTATGCATTGCTGTTTACTACTAGATACAAAGCAAAAGCCGCGGTACGATAATTGGCTTAATCTCACCTCAAAGGAGTGTGTCGTATGAAAGATAGGAATAAAGTCATTAAAACAGCGATAACGGGCATTTTAGCGTTAGCAACAGCGACTGCCGGCATAGAAATGGCGAATGCTGCCGCAACAGATAAAATGGAAAAATGTTACGGTATTGTTAAAGCAGGTTTAAACGATTGCCAAACTGCCAAGGCAGCTTGTGCAGGATCAGCGACAGTTGATAAACAATCCGATGCTTTTATTTTCTTACCTAAAGGGACTTGCAGTAAAATAGCAGGGGCGAGTTTAACTTCCACTGCTGAAACCAAAGCAAAATAATCTTCACTACCTCTCTCGCATAGCGAGAGAGGATCTTTATTTGGATAGCCCAGGTGGTGCTGATGTTCTACCAGAATGACTACTATATTGTTGTGGCTGAGTATTGTTGTTAGTCGTTACCGATGTATTCTGCACAATGGACGCTGGCGGAAAGAAAAATGGTCGAGAGAAATAACTCCAACTGACGGTTGGCGCGACAAGAGCGACTGGCGTAACAAGATGTTTTTCAGGTGACTCGATTGAGTCTGTTCTCAGAAATCCAGGTAGCAAATCAAGTTCATTGGTTGGATCCAATTGGGTTGCATTTTGTGGTATCTCAATGATAGGCGTATTGCCGGTAGATGGAGGGGGGCCATTTGATTTTGGCGGACTTGTCATATTAGCAGGTGCTAATGAAGACTGGCTAGGTCGACCGTCCCCTGCTGCGATTGAGAGTTGAGATTGAAGAATTGTTGATTGTATATCTTTTAATGCAGATAAATTTTCATTCGCTTCATTTAATAAAATGGCAAGATGATTCCATCTGATATCTTGATGATTGCTCACAAGAGAATGTAAAGTCTCTGCTAATTTTTTTGATTTTTCACCATGGAGAGCAAGACTTTTCATTTTTTTCTTCATAAATGCAGATCTTGACTCTGGCTTGATCTGTGACAGGCTATTGAAAAGTTCAAGATAGTGTTCTGAAACTTGTTTTAAAGGTTTCAAGATGAATAGATCTAGATTTTCTGCGCAGGTTTTTTCTATTTGTTTTAAGTCAGAGAGAATCTCTTGTAATTTTTTTTCTTGTGAGAAGAGTTCTTCTTGACTGTCAATATAGCACCAAGTTAATTCTTTGCTTCTTTGTTGGAAAAGTGTTTGCAATGCCAAAAATTCTGCATTTGACGGGACTTTTTCTAATGCTGAAATCTGTACAGCTAGAGATGAAGTCAAACTTGTAGCCACATTAAATTGATCAGAAAACTGTTTTTTTGCTATTACAAATGATTGTCGAGCAATAGTTTGGATGCGTATTTCTACCGCAAGGAGTTTTTCCTGTAGTTCTGTAGATAGCGTGTAGTCAATAGCATTCAGTGCTTGCTGACATTGACTTAAGTCCAACTGTAACTGAGCTAATGCTTTTGATCTGTGGGCATCGATATGATGTGTAGTGTTTTTCTCTTCGTTTTCCAATAAACTTCGTACGGTGATATTTCCATCCATTATTTTCAAAGATAATTCTGCAGAACGTTTTTGCAATAAAAGTACCGTCATTGTATTGGTGATAGGTTCAAGCTTTGTATTGATGGCTGTCAATTCTTCTAATGTTTTGGAGAAATCTGATAGAACATTTGAAGATCCACTGATTAGAGCGTTGAACGCAGCGGTAGTTTGTTGAAATTGTAACCGAACCTCTGAAAGTTCTACCGCAATACTGGAGCCCGATGGAGCTGGCTTGGGTTCTTGAGCGGCTGAAAATTGCTGTAATGCTTGTTCCTGATGTTGAATGGATTGCTCAACTTGATAAATAGCATTTGAAATGTGTTGTATTGTCTCGGCGAATTTACGCTTTTTTTGTGCTTCAACAGCACCAAAAACCGCGGTGATGATATGACGGATTTTAGTAGCCTGCTGCCGAATTTTCTTTTTGAATTCTTCTTGGCTGATAATTTCTGTGCAGAGTTGTTCAAGCAATTCCAACTCGTCGTGTGGCATCTCTTTAAAGTTTAATGCGTCAAACCTAGAGATAATCAATTCCGTTACTTGGCTAATGTCAGTAGAGATCAGGATCTTATTTTTCCTTAAAAATTTAAATGATTCAGTATACCTTTGAAATAATATTTTTGCTCCCTGCGGGTTGCCTGCAGTGAGATGATATTCAATCGCTGCGCTATTCGTTCTACATTGAAATAATTGATCGGCATTCGCCTGATCAGATTTGTTAGACTTATAGAAATGTGTTCGAATATTAATTTCTAATTGAGTGATGAGTTTAGCGGATTTATAATCGTTTGTTTCTTTTGCCGTTGTGTATTTTTCTCGGCAAATGTTTGCTAAATTTATTATTCTTTCGTTAATTTTCTCAAGGGTATTTGCGACTTTTTTATATTCTAATGCTCTATCAAAATATCTCTGCGCAACAGGGTAATTCAGCAGGCATAAATATGAAGAAGAATAGTCAAGCATTAATAAGGAAAGCCATGTTTTGTCAAGTGAGCTCTCTATGGCCTGTATCGATGTTGCCAACTTTAAGGCTGCATCATAGCATGCGATAGACAGCTTAGGTTCGTCTCCCAGCATGGCATGACAGATACCTGTAGAATGTATATTGTTAATTTGCGCACGGATTGAAGCGTCATCGGTGAGTTTTAATTCTTCTCTTAACTTATGCGCCTCTTGATATTTTTCTAAAGATTTTTTCCATTCCTTGTTAGGATAATGAATATTTCTTAGATCATTTTCTAAATCTCTTATTTTTTGTTTTTTATTTGCAAGAACATCTTTTTGTTCCTGTGAAACAACAGTCGCTGGGATCGAAATAATAGCTTCTGTTGAAGAAGATGAATTTTGTGGTGCAGGGGTAGACATGAGTTGATTGAGTCTCTTCTTCACCTTATAGGTTAAGTTTGTAGTTGCGCTCTGCAGAACATCTTGCAGCGCTTCTTTACCTTCACAAAATTTAATTAAAGCAGATAAATAATCCTCAGCTTTTCTTAATTGAGAAAGAAATAAGTTTTCGAATGGATATTGATGTACATGATCTCTAACGATTATATTATAATCTGCAAATAAAGCCTCAGCGTGTTTCGGCGTGATAGTCATTAAGGTTAGTATATCGATATGTCTATCTCTAGCGGTCTCAAAGTCTTTCTCGTCTAAACAAGTTAGCAAGTGCATCATCTTGTGAAATAATTCTTTGGTGTAAAGTTCGATGGTAGGAATGCCTGGCGGCGTTGATGGTATGCGTTTGCTAGATGACATTAATCGATGACCCCGCGTAAGAGCTTTTTTTATAAAATGTTCAATACTGTACTAAATTTAGCTTAAGGAACTCTTAACATATTCATTTTTTTACTAATCTGCGGATGTTAAAGTGCAATTCTCAGCCATGCAACTATACTTAGCTTATGTTATCCTTGAATATGAAGCATTCGTCCCTATCTATATGAGTAATAACAAACTCTTTGAGGTAATGCGATATGCGTATGGATAAGTTAACCAGCAAATTTCAAGCCGCACTTGCCGATGCGCAATCCATGGCATTGGGACAAGATAATGCTTTTATTGAGCCCTTACATGTCATGTTGGCTATGCTGGATCAAGAGGGCGGTAGTGTTCGTCCTATCTTAACCCAAGCCGGTGTGAATATTTCCAGTCTACGTTCCCAGTTAGATAGCGCAATGCAACGCTTACCCAAAGTGGAAGGGACAGGCGGTGATATGCATATCTCAAATGACTTGAACCGCTTATTAAATCTCACCGATAAGATTGCACAAAAACGCAAAGACCAATAT
>CAJCIZ010000081.1 GCA_903970525.1 Myxococcales bacterium
CAGCATCATTTCAGCCGATAAAATCAGTGATCCGGGGTTCACCTTGTCTTGACCGGCATATTTTGGCGCTGTGCCGTGCGTTGCTTCAAACATTGCAACACCATCACCCATATTGGCACCAGGCGCTATGCCTATCCCACCAACCTGCGCAGCCAAAGCATCTGATATATAGTCGCCATTCAAATTGAGTGTCGCTATCACGCTGTATTCGGCTGGACGTATCAAAATTTGCTGTAAAAAAGCATCAGCGATGACATCTTTGATAATAATATCTTTTCCTGTTTTTGGATGTTTGATGACTTGCCAGGGGCCGCCATCTATTGGTTTTGCACCAAACTCTTCCCGCGCCACTTCATAGCCCCACTCACGGAAAGCCCCTTCCGTGAACTTCATGATATTGCCTTTATGCACTAATGTGACTGAATCTTTATTGTTATCAATAGCATATTGAATAGCCGCTCTCACCAACCGTGTTGTGCCAGGCTTAGAGACGGGTTTAATGCCTATGCCGCAATGTTCAGGGAAACGGATCTTTTTCACGTTCATATCATTTTGTAAAAATTGAATGACTTTTTTCGCTTCTGGGCTATCAGCTGGCCATTCGATTCCTGCATAAATATCTTCAGAATTTTCACGAAAAATGACCATATTGGTGAGCCAAGGTTCTTTCATTGGACTAGGTGTTCCTTTGAAATAACGCACGGGTCGCAAGCAGATATAAAGATCTAACTCTTGGCGCAACGTCACATTCAGCGAGCGAATGCCGCCGCTAACCGGTGTGGTCAACGGACCTTTAATCGAAACGACAAACTCTTTGACGGCTTGCAGGGTTTCTTTAGGCAACCAGGTGTCTTTATCATAAACTTTTGTCGCTTTTTCCCCGGCATATATCTCCATCCACTGTATGGCGCGCTTACCCTGATAGGCTTTCTTCACCGCCGCATCAACGACTTTGCGCATCACAGGCGTGATATCGACTCCGGTGCCATCGCCTTCAATAAAAGGAATAATAGGCTGCTCAGGAACATTCAGCGTTAAATCTTTATTCACAGTAATTTTTTTGCCGACGCTGGGGACGGTGATGTGCTGGTATGCCATAAACACTCCTTGTAAAAAGAAGCTATCTTAGCTAAGGAGTGTGGTTACGTCAAAAGCAGCAAATATGATACAATCCCACCCCATGAACGCTACCCCCAAAAAACACATCATCGTCGGCATGTCTGGCGGTGTCGACTCTTCTGTGACCGCCCTTTTGCTCAAGGAGCAGGGTCATCACGTGGAAGGTGTTTTTATGAAGAACTGGGAAGAAGATGATACAGAATCTTACTGCCCGGCCAGTATCGATATGGCAGATGCTCAAGCTGTGTGTGATAAATTGAATATTGAGCTACATCGCGTCAATTTTGCGGCGAAATATTGGGAAACCGTGTTTAGCCATTTTCTGTCTGAATATCGTCACGGCCGCACGCCCAATCCCGATATCCTTTGTAATAAAGAAATAAAATTTAATGCTTTCTTACAATATGCCAAACAACGTGGCGCGGATTATATTGCGATGGGACATTATGCACGCTGTGAAGCCGTAGATGATCAATTTCAATTATTAAAAGGGTTAGATGGTGAAAAAGATCAGAGTTATTTTCTGTATACACTCTCTCAAGAACAATTGTCACAAAGTCTTTTCCCTATTGGTGATTTAAAAAAATCTGTTGTACGCGCGCTGGCAGAAAAAGCTGGCTTTGTGAACCATAAGAAAAAAGATAGCACTGGCATCTGCTTTATTGGCGAACGTAAATTCAAAACTTTTTTAAATGAATTTTTACCGGCGCAACCTGGCAATATCGAAACCGTAGAAGGACACACCATAGGCCAACATGATGGCTTAATGTTTTATACGCTAGGACAAAGACAAGGCTTAAAAATTGGGGGCCAAAAAAATGCGACTGAAGCCCCTTGGTATGTCGTCGCCAAAGAGACAACGCGCAATGCATTAATTGTGACACAAGGTGTAGACCATCCCTTGTTATTTTCCACTGCTTTAATCGCAAGCCAAGTCCATTGGATAAATGGTTTACCCACATTTCCTCTCAGGGCGAACGCAAAAACGCGCTACCGTCAAGCCGACCAAGCGTGTATCATCCATAAAATAGAAGAGGATCAATATCGGATTGTCTTTGACCAAGCTCAACGCGCAATCACACCGGGTCAATCTGTGGTATTTTACCGGGAAAATGTTTGCCTAGGAGGCGGCATTATTGAGCTTGCAGAAAAACCGGGAGCATAACATCGTGAGTGATAACTACGAAAATATAACGATAGGCTTAGCTGGCATGCTCCAAGCCATTGCCCTTGTGCGCGAGTTAACACAAACTGGAAAAGTGAACGAACCCGCATTTGAATCTAGTATGTCCAGCATATTCCAAACTAATCCACCTGATGCAAGCGCTGTCTTCGGTGATTTAAAAGGTCTGAAACTAGGACTAGAAAAAGTCATACACACTTTCGATACCACACAAGCTACCGACCGATTACAAAGTCGCTATATGTTATCGCTGATACACTTACAAAAAAAATTATCGCGCTCACCTAAAGTCTTAGGCACCTTAACAAATCGAATCACACAAGCGCGCAAACAAGTTGAATATTTTTCATTAACACATCCAACTGTGATTTCTAATTTAGCGGATATTTATTTAAATACGATAAGCACCTTCAAATTTCGTATTGTTATTTTAGGCAGTCAACGCATACTTCACGTGCGAGAAAATATGGAAAAAGTCCGTGCACTTTTACTCGCTGGCGTACGTTCAGCTGTACTATGGCGCCAAATGGGTGGCTCACGCATACAACTTCTCTTCTCGCGCGCAAAAATAAAAGTCGCAGCAGAAAAATTATTAGCTCAGATAGAAAAGGAAACCTTATGACGCATTCAACTTTGATGGCGCTTTCACCCTTAGATGGACGCTATGCAGAAAAACTTCAAGATCTGCGTCCTATTTTTAGCGAATATGGTTTAATCAAATTTCGCGTGCTCGTTGAAATTCGTTGGTTACAGATGATTGCCGAACATGCCAATCTACCCGAACTTCCTCCTTTCAGCCGCCACGCAAATGATGTGCTTGATGGTATTGTCACGAATTTTTCTGAACAAGATGCCGCGCGCATTAAATCGATAGAATCTGGCATCAATCATGATGTCAAAGCCGTTGAATATTACATCAAAGAACGCATAGAAAATAATACAGAACTCGCAGCTGTCAGTGAATTCATTCATTTTGGTTGCACGTCTGAAGACATTAATAATTTAGCGTATGGCTTAATGTTAGAAACCGCGCGCAAACAATGTATTTTACCCG
>CAJCIZ010000082.1 GCA_903970525.1 Myxococcales bacterium
CTCAATTCTTAGTGATTCATATATCGTCTGGATGTGTTGTAAAGTGAATCCCATTGTGGCATTCTTATTTCTGAATGTATTAGGCAGGCCACATTTCTATGTACATATTCAGGATTTTCTGAATTTTTATGACGGAAATGCTGATTGAGCAGTGCTTAAGATAATGATATGCTTTATTTCATATCCTTAGAAGGTATGTCGAGGTTATAAAAATTACTTTTACAAAACTATTTTCGGTGAAAATTGAGATCCCCTTTTTGTTATTTTCGTTATGGCTATAGAAGGCTTAAGCGATTTATTGTATGGTTCCCTATCCTATGGAAAGATGAAGATTGGGATGCTGCCTATCTATTTGAAATCATGAGATTTAAAATCTCTCGCATGCGAAAAGAAATTGATACAAACAAACGACATGTGGGTTATGAAAAGCGTGTCCGAGAAATGAAGGTAGTAGAAGAACTATTAGCGCGATTTGCTTTTAATGGTGTTTACAGCGATTTCTATTATGAGCTGTCTGAACAAATTGAAAATGCTGAAAAAAAAGGTAAGTGCGCTTGCCCGGAAGAAGTTTATGGTATTGAGCCGGGAGAAATAGATCCTAAAACAGGTAAACGAAGATTTTCTACCTTCGTTACCTATTTTTGTGATTATTGTGAGGGTCGACGTTTTTATTGGTATAAGAGGGAAGAAATAAAGCAAAAAGAGGATCTCGATTTTTTATTTATGCATCTCAGAAAACACATTAAAAAATGGTGGGATTGATACTATTATTTCTTATTTAAATATGAAAGATCTATAGGAATAAAATGACCATTATGGCCTACCATAAATTGATCAAAGCCAAGCGTTTTTAGGATTTTATAGAAAGATTCCATGCTATAATTCTTCTTTAATCCTGATCGCATTTCTTGCACGATAGTGGGTGAAACGCCTGCAATTTTAGCTAATTTGCGTACTGAAATTTCATCTCGCTCCATTAATGCCAAAATAAGCTCAGATAATGCGAATTCTTTGTACTCTTCTTCGAATTTTCTTCTTTGTTGAGGAGTCTTGGCTTCCATAAATTCTTCATAAGTTGATTTTGCTTTTTTAGTCATAATAAGTTCCTTTTTTACAGCGTGTTATATAATCTGCTTTTGCTTTAAGTGCTCTTTCTTTTTCTCTTGGAGATAGTTTATCAGTTTTCTTTTCGAAGGCGTTGGTAATAATGATCTTTGATCCTTCAAAAAAGAAACATAAAAATCGATCTGGTTTTGGTTTAAAGGCATATATTTTATCATCCTCATGCCGAAACTTTTGGATGTTAAAGATTTTTCCAATATCAGCAAGCATCTTTACCAGATGAAATAGTTTATCTTTTCTATCTTCAGTTAGTTCATCATAATACTCTTTTGGCTGGCTTTTGCCCATATCATCCAAATACCATTCAATAGTATATACTTCGCCTTCATAAACTATGCGGCTCTTCTTTTTCATGTAAAATCCTTTAAAAATTTTATTCTTTAATATTGTATCATTGAAATGGTACGATTGTCAAGTTGAAGGCAAAAAAAGCTCAATTCTTAGTGATTCATATATCGTCTGGATATGTTGTAAAGTGAATCCCATGATAGCTTCTTTGTTTCTGAATGCTATTGGCAGGCCACCCATGTCTATAATTATATACTATTGAGGCTAAGAGAATAGATTCATCATCAGGCAAAAAAATAAAAAGACTTTAAATGCACTCTTATATTGAGTACATGGGGTTTCTTTTGTTATAACCAGTTAAAGGTTTAACAAGGAGCCAATATGGTACGATCATTAGTGTCTAGAATCTATTTGAGTAGTCTGCTTTTTTTATGTTCTTACGTGCAGGCAAGTTTAGGGCCGACCACAGAAATTAATAATAACGGAAATATTGTTGAAGCTCCGCCCATTTCTTGTTTCGGCACGCAGACGAATCAATTTTTTGTTACGTGGATATCCAACTTCCTCTATGGATCACTCTATGATACTAATGGTGCCTTAGTTGCCGGGCCATTAGTGTTAGTAGATAGCAGCGTGGTAATTCCTTATACACTGCCGGCAAGTTGCTATAACAGTACTGCCCATCAATTTTTGATTTCATATTTAGCAGATGCGGGCGGCATTGATAGTGCTTGTTTTAATATCTTAGATGCGAGTGGTGTGAGTGTTGTTGGCCCGATTGCCATCAATCCGGGCTCAGATCAAGTGAATAGTCTCGTTTTTTGTGCGTACAATAGTACCAATAATGAATATTGCCTGGCATGGGGCTCGCAAGGTGACCTGTGCTATTTTGCTCTTATTGATGCATTAGGTACTATTCTGGTCAACCCAACGGTAATTACGGGCAGTGTGATTAATACCAATGCCGGTTACAATCTATTTGTTTCCTATAATCCAACTGATAATCAGTATTGTTTTACGTGGCAAGAATCTTCTGATAATAATCCTTATTTTGCACTCTATAACGCAGATGGAACGCTTGCTGTTTCTCCCACGCTTATTTCAAATGCAGGCAATTCACTTTCGCTTGTGCTCACCAGTAGTTTTAATAGTGTTAATGACCAGTATTTAATTGCATGGAATGATATTAATCATAATGGTTATTTTGCTACTATTAATGCGGCGGGTGTTACCCAGATTGCTGCCATGCAATTCGCTTCCACCATTAATTATAGTAATGCCGCATCAGTTTTTAGCGCATATAATCCGCAAAGTAATCATTATCTGCTCACCTGGCAATCGACTGACAATAACAGTGAGTATACGGTGGTAGATGCCAGCGGAAACATTCTCATTCAACCAACTGATATTCCGAATTTAGCGGGTGTTACGGATTTTGGATTTGTAACCAGCTCGTATGGTGCCGGTGAATTTCTTATTGCATGGCTGGGATTTGCAACCACCTATAATGGTTATTTCGCGCTTTTGGATACTGTGCAAGTGAATCCGCCCACCAATGTCACCGGCTGCTCATCAGGCAATAGTTTTATATTCCAACAAGATGCACTCAATACGCTTACCTGGAGTGCGCCACTTATTGGATCAAGCCCGGTTAGCTATGAAATATACCAAGATGCTGATTTAACGCAGTTGATTGCGATCGTATCGGCAGCGGGTCCGCTCACGTACACGGTTCACAATAGAAACGTGAATGGCACCTACACCTATTATATAGTATCGGTTGATCAAAATGGTGATCGTTCTACGGCCGCTCAAGTAACGGTAACGCAGCCGTGTTAAGCGTAAAGGCAAAAGGTATCTGAGTGCTTTCAAAAAAGGTGACTCTCACTTTCTTTAAAAACTTATAGTCCACGATCCCCACAGGGTCACTATATATTTAGTGCCATATACTTTTGGCCAATGATCAAATCCATAAGAAAGGTACGCAATTAACCGGTGCGAAATATGTTCTTGGAAGAATTTGTATTTAAGAGCAGCGTAAAAGTTGCTGCGTCGATAATTGCTTTTTTGTACCGCTTCATCATAGGGAGGGCTTATGTGCGCGCCAAAGCGAGCGCGAAAGGTGTACCCAAATTCATATCCGCGATTGGCCCAATTTTTTTTGTATGCAAAAAGTATATCGCCAATATTACCGATGCTAAACGTATGCTTTTGATCGAGTGGATCCAGTGCTTTGCGCGGTATAAAATGAATATAACGCGCGCCATATAATAAGCTGCTCAAGTTATCGAGATT
>CAJCIZ010000083.1 GCA_903970525.1 Myxococcales bacterium
GACGTGTGCTCTTCCGATCTTGGCTGCACGAGTCTTACAGTATCTGACACCAACGGAAATCATTGAGACGCTCAAAAAAATTAAATTATGGCTTAAGCCCGGCGGTAAACTATTTGTCATAACGAAAACGCCACATATTAAACTTTTAAAAAATTTTGCCCCGATTTATAAAAAAAACAAAGAGAATGGCGCACGCTGGCCAGGAGTGATTAATAACTTACATGAGTATTGTGATGATAAAAGTATTTTACATATTGTACCAACATATATTAATGTCCTAGATCCTGATCTCTTAGCAAGATCATGCTTCGAATGCGGATTGACTATTGAAAAATGTTCATTTATTAATAGGAATGACTTTCCTGAGGATATAAAGCTACACGGGAAAGAGGAAGCTGGACTTATTGCCATAAAATAAAAAAATGCTAGGTAATTTAAATTTTAACCATTACGTCTTCTTTAAAAGAGAAAAAAAGACATTTTCCTTAGCGCTCATGACTGGACAAAGGTTTATACTAAGTTCATTTCAATCTCAATTAACTAATGAAGATAAACAATATATTAGTTACAGGATGTGGAAGCGGCTTAGGTCACGCTATTGCTTTACGATTATCTAGAGCAGGATGCCATATATATGCTGTCGGTCGCGATAAGAGATCGCTAGAGCAACTTAGTGCAGCTTCGCAAAATATTCACACTATTACAGCTGATATTGCTACTTACGAAGGTAGAAAAACGATAACTAAGCTCATTAACAAAAATAACTCTCTATCTATTATTCACAATGCTGCTATTGCCATTCCGGGCCTATTCAATTCTCTTTCGGAAGACAATTTTCTCAAACATTTTGAAATAAATTATTTTGCTCCGATGTTATTAACACAGCATATACTACCGTTATTAGCTAACGGCCAAAGGGTCTTACATATTACCTCTGGCTCAGCCAGCATGGCATTGCCGGGATTAATGCCATACTGCACATCTAAAGCAGCTCTAAAACACGCTACGCACTGCTTAAATATGGAACTTAACTCACAAGAAATTTATTTCGCAAACTTATTACCTGGCATGATCGTCACTCCCATACAATCATCTTTCAGAAATGCTGAGGAGCACGATTTACCAAATAAGGAATTTTATATTCATTCAGAAAAAATAATAAATTAATTAGCTCTGATATCGCTGCCGAATTTGTTACATGGGTAATTTTAAAAACTGAAGATGCTGTGTTTAACCAGGCCTCGTGGAATATTTATGATGTTGACTACCAAGATCATTGGTTGCCTGCTGAATGGCCGAAGCCTGTATTATGAATACTAGAGGCTCATTATTAGAGCCGCCCTTCTAAGTAATCTTTGTTAAAGCCACAGGATTTAATGCATTCCCAGTCTGAAAAAATACAACGATATTATTTAGCACCAAATTTAACATTACTAATCTTGTTTCATGGGTTGCTGTACCTATATGAGGGAGCAAGACAACATTGTCTAATTTAAAAAATCTTTCAGACACATTTGGTTCAGATTGATAAACATCTAAACCGGCACCTTTAATAGTATTACTTTCTAATGCATCCAACAAATCACTTTCATTAACAGTTGACCCCCTAGAAACATTTATCAAAAATCCATTCTTTCCTAATGAATCTAGTACGTTTTTATCAATGATGTTTTTGGTACCGCTATTCCCAGGACAGCAAATAACAAGGAAATCAGCGATTTTGGCCATTTCTAATAAATTATCATAGTAAATATAAGAGGTATTTTGTTTGTTCCTCCCGCAATAACCGACTTTTAAGCCAAACGTTATTGCTCTTGCTGCTATACTTTTGCCAATCTTTCCTAGCCCTACAATACCAATGGTTTTTCCCCTAAGTGAGGTCCCAAGCGGAGCAGGGTTTGTCTTCCATTTTCCTGCTCTAACAAAACTATCGTTTGTAACTATATGTCTTGATAAACCAAGTAGTAATGCTAAGGCAACATCTGCCGTATCTTCAGTTACTACATCAGGAGTATTGGTAACAATTATTTTTTTGTTTATAGCTGCATCAATATTTATACAATCTATTCCCGTTCCAAAACAGGAAATAATTTTTAAATTTGGCAGGCTATTAATTAGGTGTCCATCAACTTTATCCCAGGGAGTAGCAATGATTCCTTGTATTAAGTTCATGTTATCACTGTAATTATCCAAAGAGAAAATTCTGAATTTTTTAGGCAACCTATTGATTACGCCATTGAAAAAATCATGCAGAGACAGAATTCCTATGATTGCATCATTCATTTGATTATTCTCTAATTAATTCAATAATTCCCAATGGCATAAATGGCTCAGGTGAGCAACTATCATCAGTTATATAAAAATTGTTGAATTTAAATGGCGTAGCATTAACTAGATCCAACCATTCCTGTTTAGATCGGTTCATACTATTAATGAGAAGCAATAAATTTAAACTCCCCATAACAGCACGTTTGTAGTGAGGATGAGTAGAGTGTGGCAAGACAAAATCAATTATTAGTAATTTACTGCCTTTTGGAATGGCTTGATAACAATTATTTAGAATTATCTTAGCATCGCTATTACTCCAGTTTAACAACGTCCTGCATAAGGTATAACACTCGCCATCTCCGGGTATCGTCTCAGCTTTAAAAAAATCGCCACTTACAAAGTTGATTTGGCTGAGTAAGTCGTTTTTATTTTTTACTACTTCTTTTATTACAGACTCCTGCTCAAATAGCGTACCCGCAAGGTGAGGGTATTTATTGAGACAAGTCCGTATAAATTGACCATTTCCGCCAGCGATATCAATTATGCTTTTGTGCATGCCAAAATCATAAAGTTCAAATATTGGTGTAAGCCAATCTTTAGCACTTAAAGAACACCAATCTTCAAACTGTTTTAGTTCATTAGGATGATCTAAAAGATAGGGGTAAAATCTTTTATCATATGTTATTGACCATGATTCAGTATTTTTCTGAAGTGAGTTCGATAAATTATCAAATACTTTTGAACTTTTTAAGATATGTGGGCTCAGTAGGCGGTCAAGAAAACCTGTAACTTCTGTAGCTGTAACCGTTTTTTCATCATCGCTTAGCTTTACAACATCATGTGCCGATAATACACGCAAGAAACTTTTAAATGCATCTTGGTTAAATTTCAACTCCCGTGCGAGAAATACAATATCGACTGCTTCAGCACTTAAATAGAAATTTAATTTTATTTCAGCTGCTAAGCATACTGCTTTTGCTATCACATGATTGAATGATAACTCTGCTAAATGATTAAATTCTGCCATGATATTACTCCAAGAACTATGATACATAAGTATAGATTATTATGGGATAAATTATATCGTATTTCGTTGTAAATTAAACACGTCGATAGATAATTTATTTTTTTAAAATCTTTTCGTAAATTGTAAATGAATACTCTGTTACTAAAATATCTTCTTTCTCGAACTTTTTTGTAATTTGTGGTTCATATCCTAATCGAATATACCATGATTTAAGAAACTCTTTGTGATCATGAGTCCAATTCTTTGGTGCAAGCAACTCTAAATGCATTACAATGCAGTTATTCTCTCTTGCCCAAGCTTCAGCAGCTGAGATTAGAGTTGATCCAATTCCTATACCCCTGTGATCAGGGTGTGACACCAACATCCCAAACATAGCTGTATTGATATCTTGCTTGTAGATAGCAATACAACCCACAATTTTTCCCGCTAATTCAGCAACCATCAAATTGTTATTCTGAACTAGAACATTTAATTGCACATTAGTTATTCGCTGAACACCGGGAACAAATAACCCAGTCTCTGCTTTTTCATAAACATTATTGATTAATGCAACCAGATACTCTATATCTTGTTTATTATGATGATCAGGGAATTTTACAAAAATTTTTGTATCAACCATTTAATTATCTAATTTGAAAAAGCTCATAACACAATGCCTCTACCTTTTCAGCTAGCCGAGCAATAGAGGATATGCTTTTTCCCGTTGAAATTTTTAGAGCGGCTTGAAAATATTTCATTTATGCAACCTGCTTAATATCACAGATTTTATCTGATTCAATGGTTGCAATGA
>CAJCIZ010000084.1 GCA_903970525.1 Myxococcales bacterium
ATTCTAAATACTTGATTGATCAGTGAAGGAATAAAATAAATTCAGGGTCACATGGATCACTACTCAACGTCAGTGGATCCATGCGACTCCTTTTCTTTATTAGTGACCTTGCGCGTTATAATAAGTGCTCGGTGGTGGTGATGATGACTGAGGATTGTAATACCCTGCCGCTGCCGCTGGTCGCTGTGCATTGTAATAACCGCTACTGGGTGGTGGCGGTGGTGTTTGTGCATTGTAATAGGTTGTAGGCGCTTGATGAACCACATAAGCTTGCTGGGGTGGCGGCGGCGCTACAGGGTAATACATGCTATCATCGACACAAGCACTCAACATGCTCGCACCCACAACTAACAACATTGTTTTCAGTAAAAATTTCATAATGTATATCCTATAAGAAATATTATTTTTTCACTGCAGCAGAGATTCTTCCTGCCATGCTTGAAATAACAACTTGATCAAACGGACCTACCCAACCATTAAATGCGAGCTGACCACCAGGACCAATGATTTGAATGAACGTATTACCACCCCACACATCACTCGCCAACGGATACATAGAATGAGCATACACCGTGTCACTATACCAAGGATCACCACCTGTATTTGATGCAAAAAATACATCATTAAAATCCGTCATATTAACGATCTGAATATAACTCGCATAATTTGCATTTTGTGCTGTCTTAGGTTTGCTCGCTTTCACGAAAGGTGTGCTGGTATTATTGATCTGATGCTCTGCCGCGAAAACGGAATGGGTGAAAACAAAAAATAAAGCGGTGATTAACGTAATAAGATAGTTCTTTTTCATGTGTCACTCCTTAAGAAAATATTATCCCTAAGAATGCTGGAAAGATTTTAGAACTCTTTCTAGGAAGTTGGTCCCTCACTTCAGTAACTCGGAAAGGATCATAGCAATAATAATGTGTGAATTCCAGAAATTGGGTACCGGACAGATCAAAATTGATTTTAAGTCAGAGAGATGGTTGACAATTATTTATAATAATCATAATCTACTGTACTAGGTTACTAATACAGTGATATATAGAGGTATAAAATGATTGAAAGTAACAAGCCGAATTTTTAATGGATTGCATGACCCGCAACGCGCGCACATATTTTTGATGACGCCCTGTTCAAATTTTGAAAGATTCTTAAGTAAATGGTTTTTGAGCTCCATAGGTTACGCGATTGGAACTTTGGCGCTGTTTTATTTGTTTTCTTTAATTTACGCTAGCTTAAGTTTATTCATTACCAAACGTCCTTTTGATATTGCTCATTCAGCATTATGGATTGGAATTTGGAAATATATCATTCTGCAATCTATCGTCTTACTTGGTGCGATGACTTTTAAACAATATGCTTTGATTAAAACAGCTTTAGCGTTTGCAACTATTTTTCTGCTCATTAGCCTGGATCATAATGGCTCCTATTTTTTGGACTATCACTTATCTGCGTTTAACTGAATATGAGTTGAAATAACATGGATTTTCAAAATCAAAAAGCGATTTATTTACAAATTGCAGATTACATATGCGAACTTATTTTATTAAAAAAATGGACAAGCGGTGAAAAAATCTTATCGGTTCGCGAACTTGCGATCGATTTGGGCGTCAACCCAAACACAGTGATGCGAACCTATTCATTTTTGGAAGAAAAAGGCGTTATCGCAACACAACGAGGGATTGGATATTTTGTGACTGACGATGCTTATCAGCAAGTAGTCAATTTAAAAAAATCTGAATTTATGGAGACGAGCTTACCCCAAATCTTTCGATCCATGGATTTATTGAAAATCAATTTTGAACATATTAAACAACTTTATGAAGAGAGAATGAAACATGAAAAAAAGTAATAGAGTAATTACCAGCGTTATTATTGGAATTTGTTCCGTTATTTTAGTCGGCGCTGTCATAGCTAGGCTATTCATACCATCGGATTACTTAGAAATAGGTCTTTCAACTGTGGTCATTAAAACAAGTGGGAATATTATTACGAAGTCTTATCCTGTTACTGATTTCGATACGATTAATGCATCGGGGAAATTTGACATTCAGGTTGATGATGACAATAATAAAGGTGTTAGCGTTACGACTGATTCAAATGTCATTCCAATGATTCGTATTGACTCAGATCTTAATCAAATCAATATCGGCAATAAGAAAAAATATTCAATCCATGGTTTGTCAGAAAATAATGTTGCTGTCACACCTAAAATCGAGATACACACAAAAAATTTATCCACTGTTAATTTATATGACAAAACTACTCTACATGCTAACTTACTTAATCAAAATAATCTCAACGTGAATGTTTACGGAAAATCTGAAATATTTCTCACAGGCACAGTAAAAAACCTAACGATCACTACACATGGTCAATCAGTTGTAAATGCTAAAGACTTATCTGCTGAAAATGTTTATGTAAAAAGCTTTGGTAACTCGCAAGTGATTACGCATGTCACTAAAGTACTTGATGTGCAATCATTTGGTAGAAGCGAGATTGTTTATTATGGAAATCCTCAGTTAAGCAATCGTTCATTTGGATCGACGACCTTAACACACAAATAAATAAAAGCCCACTACCAACTAGTATCATCTAGTTAGAGGTTGGGCTTTGATACTACTACTCTTGGGTTTACTTAATGGTTTCTTCTTTAGGAGTATACTTGAAGTAAACATTGACTGCTGTCGTGTACTTTTCATCTGACAGGTCTGGCCAATGATTCTTATCAAATCCTGGCGCATTCTGTAGGCGTTCTTTATCTACATTTAAAACAATTCTTTTCTTTTCTTGGTCAACTGTTAATGTTGTCCATGGAATTGCAAAGAATTTATCGCCAAAATTTAAAAAGCCACCAAAAGATAAAACAGCATACGCTACTTTACCGTCAGTAACTGAAATCATTAACTCTTCAATTTTACCAATGTGTTCATTCGCTTGATTCACCACTTTATCTCCGATAATCGTACCAGAGGCTAACAGGTTTCGTGTCGTTTTCATAAAAGGCTCCTTACATAAAATGTACATGACCGAAACGGACTCGGAATAAGAAAGTTTCAAAACAATACATCTAAAAATAAGGCAAAGGAGAGAATTGTCTGCGCATATCTGAAAGAGTATAACACTCTTCTGACCACCTAGATGAACAACAGTGAGAACATCTTTAATTGTACTAGCAAAATAAATATCGTATTTATCAACCCTCTATTTTCATTCATTTTTCTAAAAAAAGATCTTTTATACAAAAATGTACTATAATTAACAGGAATATTTCCTTAAATCTTACATTTACATAATCACTCTTTTTGACATTTAAGCTCAATGGAGGTCGTTATGTTAAAGTATCTTATCGCTTGGTTACTCGGTGTTCCACTGGGTCTTCTGATTCTAATCTATATCATTTTTCATGTATTTTAAAAATTGACTATCGAGGAGATGACAATGATAAACGATAAATGCGAAATTCCCAGCCAATATCCACACCCTTACTTTAAATGCATCTCTTGGAGTGCCATTTTTGTAGGCGCGTTTGTTGGCGTTGGGCTTAGTTTCTTACTTGGTCTTTTCAGTCTTGCTATCGGACTATCCATTGTTACAACAACCAAGGAAGGGATGGCTACTTTAGCTATCGGTGGATTTATTGGATTAGCCATTAGCGCGATTGTTTCTATGTTTGTTGCAGGAACTGCAGCGGGATATCTAGGTCGCTTTTATTGCGCAAAACGCAATTTAGGTGTGCTCTATGGTTTCACGACGTGGTGTCTTGCATTGATTTTGACGGTATTACTGACATCACACATGGGACACTATGTAGCAGGATATGCTAAGTTCATCTCGGACCCAACTGCCGTTATGGTTACATACGATAGAGGCATGCCCGCAATGAGCCAATCAGTCCAAGATAATACTTCTGTTGTCACTGTGAACGCACAAAAAACAACGAATGATTTGGGATACACTTCGTTTCTCATATTCGTTTTATTTTTTATTGGTGCAGTCTCAAGTTGCTTCGGTGGGCATTATGGCATGGCATGTGATAGAGTTTTTTGTAAGAGAGCTTGTGACAAAATTGAATAAATTTGTTAACGAGTTCTTAATCAAGGAGATCTGTCATGAAAAATTTTCTTCTCATTCTGTGTGTACTGAGTGTAATAGCAGGCTGCTCGATTACACGCCCTCCGAGCAAATCTAGTTCTACAACTTATACTGTTGATTCTGTTAATCCGCGTTAAAGTAAGTAGAAAATGGAAATCGGGTCAGGCGACCCGATTTCCGATTTATTAACTTCTTCAGCATATTAAGTATTAACATTATATGTCTTTAGTAGAATCCCTCACTATGCAAATTTTTTGATTTCAACTAGTATGACTAATTAACCCTCAACATTCTAGCTGATATGGAGTTCTGCAATTATGAATAAAATTCTATTAAGTCTTGCTGCATTAACCTTAGGGATGAGTTTAGTGGCTTGCTCTACCAATACACGAGAGCAAAACACTGTTCTTGGTGGCGCTACTGGCGCGGTAGTGGGTGGCGTGGGAGCAGGCTTGTTAGGCGGTAACGCTGGTGCGATTGCTATTAGTGCTGTGGCTGGCGCAATCATTGGTGGATTAATCGGGCATAGCATGGATAGCTCTGATACTAATGAAATGAACCACATCATGAATAACACACCTGCACATACTACTGAACACTGGGTGAATAATAAGACAGGCGCAAGCTTCACTATCACCCCGACCAGCGAGAACATGACGATTAGAGGCAAATCTCCTTGCCGCAAGTACCGTGCGACTACGGTGACAGGCGACAAGCATGAGACCACAACTGGTATACTTTGCCGTCAAACCGATGGCAATTGGGCATCGATTTAATCATAATGCTCTTTGGAAAATTAAAAACGGCGCCATGTGCGCCGTTTTTTTTGTCTTCTGTTTTAATCAGACAGACTTAATTAAAACACTTTAATTGAATCCATGAGTTGTTGATATTCATCAGGAGGTGATTCACGTTGTATTGTTGGAAATAACATAAATATATCGATGAATAAATGTTTGTAATAAATACTAGTCCCCACTAATTCTTGTGCTTCACCCTTTTTATCCCCCATTGCTATGCATTGATAAGCGGGTGCATGTGATAGTGTGAGTGACTGACAGCTTGGTGATTGCAATTGAATATTCCACAATCGAGCTTTTTCTTTCATTTTTGGATTGATGCCAACTAATACTGTTTGAATCGGAAAAGAATTATTTTGTGGTGCCCACTCGATAGAATATTTTGCATCTAAATCATTATCTCCACTGAATTCCACAAAACGTAAAGCCCAGTTATGACCTTCGTAAATTGTTAAATTTTCCATGGGTGGAATAATGAGAGTGAGCTTTTTATCCACAGAAGTATATGAATAAGATTTTGAATCTGCATAAGTAGTCGAGCAAAAGATGAATGCAGTTGCTAGCATAAGCAAATTTTGTAATATTTTTGAGCGCATTCTACTTTCTCCTAAGAATACATTATATCATCAATCGCCTAGCATTTTTTTGAACTTTACCTCTTTGGCCACCAGCTTTTTTGTCTACTGCGCAGCTTCGCAGGATAGTATTTGATCTATCATGCATAAACTAGTACAATTCCGGCCATTCATTGAGCCGAATTTATTATTTTTTACAAACGAGAGCAAATAATGCTAATAAAGAAATCACGTCAAATGAGTGGCCCGTCATCTGAATTCGGTGAAACACGTCATACCTTACCTGAGATCCTGAGCTCAGTCACAGCGGGACTTAAATTTCTAAATAAGTTTAAGTTAAATTTTTTATTATTATTTTTCTTTTATCAATTAATATTAGTCACAGCTAATGATGAGAGATTAATATCTCCGTATCAGAATAGTGATGATTTTGCTGATCCTCTGAATTTGAATTGGCCGCGCAATAGTAGTTCTACTGCTGCATCATTTACGAGTAGCAGCTACAGCTCATCTTCATTGACAAGCAGAGGGTTAAGCAGCTCTAGTTTGTCATCATCTACTAGCAGTAGCTCACTTAGTTCCAGCTTATCTTCATTAACAAGCAGAAAGTTAAGCAGCTCTAGTTTGCCTGCATCCACTGCTAGTAGTTCGCGTAGCTCCAGCTCATCTTCATCAACAAGCAACAAATTAAGCAGCTCAACCTTGCCTTCATCCACAGCTGGTAGCACAGGCAGCTCCAGCTCATCTTCATCAACAACTTCAAGCACCAGCTCTGTATTCAACAGCCTATCTTCATCATTTCGTTCATCGACGGCAGATTCTTCTAGCACTAGCTCGACAAACAACAGCTCATCATCAACAGGAAGCAGTACTTCTGCTTCATCAGATGGCGGAAAAAGTAATACACCTGCCATTATTGGCGGCATATTCGGAGCCGCAGCGTTGATTGCCACACTGTCTTGCATCGGACGCAATTGTGTTCGTAAGAAAAAACTCAGAATTCAACAAATTGATATGGCTTCTAGTTATGTCCCACTAGGGGGAAGTGTTACTCCTTAATAATTTGATAGTAGGAATTGCTCTACTTGACCTCTACCTTCAGGAAGGTAAACTTAGCTCATTGAGTGATAACCAACAATAACAGAATATTGAATGACTAATAACAAAAGCCTAGATTCACTACAAGTTTCTCGTGCTTTGGCAGCCTTCCTTGTTGTTCTTTATCATTTTTCATTAAGTTCTAAAATTTATTTAGGATATGATTTTTTACATTCAATATTTTTATTTGGGCATAACGGAGTCACATTCTTTTTCGTCCTCAGTGGATTCATTATTAGCTACTCGCATTGGGATGATATAGGAGCTGGATATCGAAACTTTAAGAAATATGCTTTCAGAAGAGTTACGCGGATTTTTCCAGGTTATTGGACCGTATTGATTCTTGCAACAATTTATTATATTTTTTTTGGCAAATATTCTTATGATCAGAGTTATCACGTTCATCTCACATGGGCAATTTTTTAAAAAAATTTATTTCTTATTTCTATACTCAAAATCTAATTTTATTAGTGGCCTGGACATTGCAGTACGAAATATTATTTTATTTAATATTTTCTGCTTTAATAATCAATGCCAGATTAGGTGTTGCTTTACTGATTACTTGGTTTATTTCCATATTTATTGTTAATCTTGGGCATTTTAACCTTCCGCCTGACAGCTTTATCACCTACATTTGCAACTATTGTAGTGCACAATTTTTAATGGGATGTTGTGCGACCTTTATAGTTAAAAAATGGGATAAATATATTTTTGCACCAAAACTAATTTTCAGCATAGGCGTAATAAGTTTTATCTTAAATGGTATTATTGAAGATCATTATTACGACCCATTTTATACAACCTTCCCTAGATTCAGATTCAGAAAATAAGCATCAAACAAACTCAAATTCAAATAATGTTAGACCAACCAGTCAAGCTATACCGTCGTCCATTAAATTAACCTCTATCCGCACGTCGCCCCCGCCCCCAATACAAACAACAGTTTCAACTCCACACTCATTTGAGTAAGTGACTTTGATGCCTAACATTTGGATTTCTTTCAATATA
>CAJCIZ010000085.1 GCA_903970525.1 Myxococcales bacterium
ACATTGATTGGTGTTGGTGCGCTAATTGCTGTCGTATGTATCATTATTGATACATGGCTAAAGAGGAATTATGGTACACGGTTACCGGTTCTTGCAGTCGGCGTTGGTATTTACTTACCATTAGATAGTTCAGTGCCAGTCGTGCTGGGTGGTTTCTTGGTGTATATCGTTGAACGTCAGTTAATGAAGCGTCACGCGAATCGTACTGAGCAAAGTGAAAAAGTGATCAATGCTCACCGTCATCGCGGTTTGTTGCTTGCTTGTGGACTAGTCGCAGGGGCATCTATCATGGGTGTGTTGCTTGCTGTGCCTTTTGCAATTTACCAAAGTTCAGATGCGCTTCGCATTATGCCAGAGTCACTGATGCCATTTGCTGGTATTTTGAGTGTGGTGGTGACGTTTATGCTATGTGCGTGGATGTATCGATATATTTTGAAGAAATAAACTCATTGAAATCAGCGGGGGGAGACCCCCCTGCTGCATTGTTATATTATAGCGCAACCGCTTTTTTTATTTCCTTGAATGTATCTAGCATCATTCTCATCAGCGTTATCATAATTATAATGCACATCATAATTTCCTGTTATACGCGCGCGAATTTCATCTGGGTAATTGTCTAATATTCCAAAACGGTGGCCATTTGTGTTCATGAGTAGCGGATCTGCTTCCGGTTTAGTGCTGCCAGAGAAAAAGTTAATTTTATTTAATATCATTTCTTTAAAGTTTAGATTGGGTAAGCATCCAGCTTGAGAGTCTGAATTATGTACATCTTCATTTTGCAGCTTTTTATTTTGCTCATGTTTATTTTGTTCATTGTGCTCATCTAGTGAAACGCTAGAAAACTCGTCGCTATTTTTACGATGCATCAGCTTCTCCCAGTCAGTATATTTTTGTAAGCGCTTAATATACCGACCATGCTTTGTATCTTCAAGTGTCATGAAGATAGCGTATCATTATTATTCCACAGTGACAGATTTCGCGAGATTTCTCGGCTGATCAATATCTGTGCCTTTTAATTTTGCAACATGATAAGCCAGTAACTGTAACGGTACTGTATAAAGTAGCGGTGTTAAAATAGGATCAATGCTAGGCATGAGAATAATATGGGTATCTTTGAAAGTGGCTTGATTTTTGAGTGTAGCATCATCAGTGAGAATAAATAATTTGCCGCCTCTTGCGTGTATTTCTTCTAGGTTGGAAATCGTTTTATCAAATAACCTATCTTTTGGTGCCGTTGCTATGACTGGCATGTTGCTATCTACTAAAGCGAGCGGTCCATGTTTTAATTCACCGGCAGGATAGCCTTCTGCATGGATATATGAAATTTCTTTCATTTTTAAAGCGCCTTCCAAAGCAATGGGGAAAAGTGTTCCACGTCCTATAAAAATCGCGAATTCTTTTTGTTTAAACGTTGCTGCCCAATTAACGAATGCAGGCTCTTCTTTTAACATGGCTTGCATACGAAGGGGTAATTCTGCGATAGAGGTGATAATTTTATCTTCATTATGTAATCGATTTTTTATTTTTGTGAGTGTTAATGTTAATAATAGCAGTGAGACCAGTTGTGTCATAAAGGCTTTTGTTGATGCAACGCCGATTTCTTTACCAGCGCGTGTTAAAAAGTGACTATCCGCTTCTCGTGTCATTGAGCTTTCCGGGACATTACAAATTGCCATGGTGTGAAGAAACCCTAACTTTTTAGCAAGACGAAGGGCGGCAAGTGAATCGGCTGTTTCACCTGATTGAGAAAGGGTGACAAATAAGCTATTTTTAGCGATTGCTGGGTCGCGATAACGATATTCACTCGCAATTTCAACACTACAGGGAATGGCTGCAAGTGATTCAATCCAGTAACGTGCCACCATGCAAGCATGGTAACTGGTACCGCATGCGATGAATTGTATGTGTTCTATCAGTGGAAAAATTGCTTCAGCCTTTGGACCAAAAATTCCTGGTAGCACGCGGTTACTTGTAATGCGTCCTTCTAGGCAGGTAGCTATTGATTCAGGCTGCTCCATGATTTCTTTCAACATATAATGACGATATTCGCCGCGCTCAACAGCATCTTGTTCTAATGATAGGGTATGTTTTTTATGTTCGATACGTTGATAGTGTTTATCATAAATATCAATGCGATTATAAGAAATATCCGCTAGTTCATTTTCATCTAGGTAAATAAATTCTTGGGTGACAGAAAGTAATGCGAGTGGATCGGATGCGACAAAATTTTCATTGATCCCGCAACCGATGACAAGTGGACTGCCTCGCCTGACAGCAATAATGCGATCAGGACAATGTGTGGTAATAATAGCGAGTGCATAAGCGCCATGTAGTTCTGCGATAGTCGCTTGAACCGCTTTTAAAAAATCGTTTGTTGTTAGGTAGTGATGGTGAATTAAATGAACAATCACCTCTGTGTCAGTTTCAGATAGTAATTGATAGCCTTTTGATAATAATGTTGATCGAAGTGCTGCATGATTCTCGATGATACCATTATGAACAAGGGCAAACTCGTTATGAGAAATCAATGGATGCGCATTCCTTTCTGAGGGCACACCATGCGTTGCCCAACGAGTATGCGCAATACCGACATTGCCAGAAAGGGGAGACTCAGTTAATGAGTGTTCGAGTGCGCGTACTTTACCTGCAACACGAACGCAATTT
>CAJCIZ010000086.1 GCA_903970525.1 Myxococcales bacterium
CCCACCATGGCAACACCGCCAATAATAAAATCCAGTGGCACGAAAACATCTTTACCCCGTGTCGGTCCATTCATAAATGCTAAGCGCATAGGTTGATGACGCTCGCCAATTTCCACACCGGTAACATGCGTTGGAATTAAACAAAGCGTGATACCGATTTCTTCTTTAGGACCGAGCAAATGATCGGGATCATATAAACGAAAGGCTAATCCTAACACGGTTGCAACAGGTGCTAATGTAATATAGCGTTTATCCCACGTTAAGCGCATACCTAATACTTTCTTGCCTTCATATTCACCCTGACAAACAATTCCCGTATCAGTAATCGCTCCTGCATCACTTCCCGCTTCAGGCGCAGTTAAAGCAAAACAAGGCATTTCTTTGCCTTCTGCTAAACGTGGCAAATAATAAGATTTTTGTTCAGCTGTTCCATAATGCAAAAGTAATTCAGCAGGCCCTAAAGAATTAGGCACCATGGTATTAACTGCCGCACTAATACTTCGTGTTGCAATTTTCATAATAATAGTTGAATGCGCCAACGCTGAAAAACCACGTCCGCCAAATTCTTTGGGAATCACCATACCGAAAAATTTTTCTTTCTTGAGATAATCCCAAACGGTTGCAGGTAAATCATGATCTTCTGTGACAATTTGCCAATCGTTTAATTGTCCGCACAGTGTTTCAACTTGATTATCAATAAAGTCTTGTTCTTCAGATGTTAACGTCGGGAGAGGTGTTGTCAGTAATTTTTTCCATTCGGGGCGACCACAAAATAATTCTTTTTCCCACCAAACATCGCCCGCTTCAATCGCTTCACGTTCTGTTTTACTGATAGAAGGCATGTGTTTTTGTAACTGAGTGACCAGTGGTTTTGTGAAATAACGTATGCGTTGAGTTTGGAGAAGGGCAAATGCCGCTGCGGCAATAAAAAGAACCCAACAGAGGGCCAGCAAGACAAATCCGGATTTTGCATAAGCTGTCATCAAAACTAGGACAACCGCTATACTGATTGTCCAAACAAGCTTTGTGACTCGGAAATAGGCAAGACCACCCACAACAGCTAATAAAATGGCTAAATTCAGGTATACCATCACAACTCCTTTTGTGCGTGAGAACGCTTAGACAGTATATGCTATTTTATTTTCAAAATCATGGTCTAAAATGATAACTCCCTATACAATACTGATTCATTTGTGCGGAGTGAAATAACATTATGTCTCTCATCAGAAAGTTTAAGAGTGATTTACCGCCGTGGTTACTTAGATTCTTTGCCAATATGTGGCTACCTTTATTGGGCGCAGGCATTAGAGTCAAACAAATATCTCCCGACTTTCGTGATATTACCGTTCAACTCAAACTACATTGGTATAACTCAAACTATGTCGGCACCCATTTTGGTGGGTCTATGTTTGCGATGACTGATCCATTTTTTATGTTAATGCTGATAAAAAATTTAGGAGATAACTATATTGTTTGGGATAAAGCAGCCAGTATAAATTTCATCAAACCTGGTAGGAGTACGCTGACGACGCGGTTTGTTCTGACGCAAGAGATTATTGATACCGTGCTGGAAAAAACAGCGGGCGGGGATAAATATATTTTTGATTTGCCCTTGGATGTGATTGATGCTGAGGGAGTGGTTGTTGCGGCGGTAGTGCGGACTTTATATGTGCGGAAGAAACTTGCTGTTATTCCAGCTGTCGTCACTCCACCTGTCACCCCTTAAAATTTTCGTCATTGCGAGTGCAGTACTCGCAATGACGAACGACTTACAACGCCGAAGCCTGCATATCAATCACAAATCGATACTTCACATCACTCTTCAACACACGTTCATATGATTCATTGACTTTATCCATCGTGATTTTTTCAATATCACAAGTAATTCCATGCTTCCCACAATAATCCAACATCTCTTGTGTTTCAGCCAAACCACCAATCAACGATCCTGATAAACTTTTTCTTCCCCAGATGAAAGCGCCTGAAGCAATCTCATGTGGCTCAGGTGAAACACCGACCATACACAAGGTCTTATCACGCTTTAGCAATTCCATATAAGATTTTAAATCATGCGGTGCGGAGACTGTATCGATAATGAAATCAATCGATTTTAACTGTTTTTGCATTTCATTTTGATTTTTTGAAATGACAACTTCATCTGCGCCTAAACGTTTAGCATCTTCAACTTTTTTTGGTGATGTCGTGAAAACAATAACGTGTGCGCCAAATGATTTCGCAAGTTTAACTGCCATATGACCCAAACCACCTAAACCAATCACGCCTACTTTATCACCTTTACCAATTTTCCAATGTTTCAGTGGTGAATAAGTTGTGATACCTGCGCAAAGTAATGGCGCAACATTGGCAAGCTCTAAATTATCTGGAATTTTTAAGACAAATTTTTCTGTGACAACAATTTTATTTGAATAACCACCTTGAGTCACTTTGCCATCTTCTAAACTGTTATAGGTAAACGTACTGCCTTTATTACAAAATTGTTCTAAGTCAGACTTGCAAGGCTCACACTCACCACAGGAGTTAACCATGCAACCCACACCTGCTTTATCACCGACTTTAAATTTTTTAACTTTTGCGCCTACCTTAGCGACTTTGCCAACAATCTCATGCCCTGGCACAAGCGGATATTGCGCCCCACCCCATTCATCACGAACTGTATGGATATCAGAATGGCAAATGCCACAATAGAGTACATCAATCAACACATCGTGATCACCGACTTCGCGGCGTTCAAAATCATAATGTTTCAAGGGGGATTTGGCGTCAAAACCGGCATAACCTTTGGCTGCTATCATGTTAACTCCTTTTGTACAGAATGAGATGGCTATCATACTCATTAAAAATTTGATTGCAAATGGTGATATGTATTTGCCCTCTCCCAAGCCTCTGGCATGACAGCGCTGTGGGAGAGGGCTGATTGAGGGAAAACCCTAATAGCTCTAGGGTTTCCACGAACTTACCCACAGATTCTGTGGATAAGTCTGTACATAACCTATTTAAAACTAGACGCAAATACACTAAACACTGTCTCGAAGGCTTGAGATCACAAAGTGAACATAAGTGAATATCGTCTATAAATCAATGAGTTACAAAATTATCGCTGAAATTTTCTTCTAAGTCGTTGAATCTCGCTCATCTCATAGCAGGCTGTGCAAAACTTTTGTAGCAGATTAGCTAATGTGGATTAATCTTTTAGCCATTCTTATGTATCCATAATCTCTAGATATTTTCAATTGATCAATGAGGGTAGCTCAGGTTTCCACGGACAACTAGTTAACTGGTCTATCCTAATCGGGTCGTATCGTTCCCCTTTTTGAGATATCGTCTCATATCTCCCATTAATAAATTTATATAGTATATCTTGATCGACAGGCATCGTTTTCTCTTTTTTATCGCTGTACACTGTTCCAAATCTTTTTATCTTAAGATCAAATAAATCTCCTTTTGTAGCTTTGCCAAAGCCTACATGAGCAACGTACGCTTCACATTGTATTTTTTTTTGCAAATTCACAATCATTAAAATTTTCATAAAAAATAACTTCGTTATGAGCATTCACAATACTATCCTTATAGGGAATAAGAATATTCAGCTCTCGATCTCTTACTGTAATGTGTTCAAACTCCAAGGACACACCAATTTCCAATGCCCCATTTTTCTTACAAAAATAGCAGCTCCGATTAACGGAAGACACGCATGGCAATCAAAATGAATATTTGTTGGAATCGTTTTCGTCAGAAGGAAAACTTTTCTTTTCCCATTTTCATAATAAGGTTGAAAAAATATGGCTTTGACAACCCCTTGTCTTTCCTTAAAATAGCTACTTGTATCATTATCAGAAAATGAAATGTTCATCCATATCGCCGATTTACTAGAATAATCATAATTCCCATAAACCATCCGTAGAGCCTGATCTTCTAAAAGAGATGATTTAAACAAAAAATTAAAAGTAATGATGAAAGAGGATAATATTATAAGACCTAACGCGGTTTTATAAAAAAATCTCATTCTTACTCTCCTTGCAATAACTTATAGTATTTTCGGAAATCCTCCATCAGCTTTGGATTGTATGTTTTGTGGTGAATTCTTAACTCTAATATAGCCTTATAATCCTCTATAGTTTCTTCCCAGGTCGCCTCTCAATGTAAAAGTGCTGAAGCTGTTTGTTTTTTTCGAAATAGCCAGCGAACTCCGGCGCATATATTAGCTGATGGATTTTGTAATTCATTTACAGAAAGATGCAAAAAATAATTTTTTAATTCACTTTCACCGCCTATTAGATATTGATGTGTCTTTCCTGTAATTTGCATCAAGCCATAAACATATTTATGGTTGCCAGGTTGGGGGTGAAAGCTGGATTCTGTTGCAATAAGAGCTTTTACAACGTTGGGTGTGTTTTGCCTTCATTCTATGGTAGCAATATTTCTAACATGTGATGTCTTCTTTTTACAGCCTAGGAAAATAACACGGAAGTGCTCGGAAGGCGATTACTTCCATCTTTAGGCGTTATGGGATAAAAGATTAGATAAGTACCTGCTGAAGATATGCTTAAATCATTTGCCATGACTGATGCCTATGTTTTCGGTTGGCTGTAACGGTAAGTTGCTAGCTTTCGCCGCACTGCGCAGAACGAACGCGTTAATATAATCTTCACCAAAAATTTCAAGCAAATGCTTTGCAAACTTTGGCATGAGGTAAGGCATTTCTCCTTTTCGGGTAGCTGTTGCCATCGTGGGTGTGAGATGGGGTATGAGATGATCTCTGACAGCGCTAATGATTGCTCGGTTATACTGATTATTAGCATCCTGAGGATGTAACGAATAAGTTGAGGAATATTGCATGAATCCATTCACCTCTTTCATGAGTTGATCTGCGATATTCTGCTTTTTTTCTTCCATCGCATCTTCAAGATACTTTATGATTTTTTGAATGGGATCCTTAGCACTCTCACTCACGATGTCTTTTACTTCTTGGCTTGTGCTTATATAGCTTGGAAGTTTCTTGAGATCCTCAACACTCGGCCTAAATAATGTATCTGCTTGCGACAACATAGAATCCTTTCCTTCTAACTCAATAAAGAAGTGTTTTATATCACATAAATTGCAACAGTTTTAGAGTTTCTATCGACTATGAGAAGCGCTCAAATTAGATACTATCGTTGTAACTAATTCATCTTCAATTTTTGCTCTGAATGCATTTTGAAAATCATTAAAGAGCTCTGGAAGAATTTTTGCCTCATTTGGTTTAATATAGGGTGGTGAGGCTGAATTTTTCATGTTGCGTAATATAGGTGAGGCATGTTCAAGAACTGTGTCTCTCACTTTTGTGATAACGAGGTGACTAGAGTCATGCTTATATTGTGGCAAAGAAAATATTAAACCATTGAGTTCCTTAACGATACGATCCGCTGCTTTGGTGCTGACTGTAGCTCCATCATTTTTTTCTACAATATTCAAGTAGTTCAAAATTGTGTGTAAAGGCCCTTCACCGCTTTCATGAACACAATTATCCAGATTATCTTTCAAGACTTGAAAGCTAGGCAGCAATTTTAAATCGATAACTAAGCCTTCTGACATTGGCGCTGAACTGTGACTAGCCGTCTCGGCTTTATCATCAGCCCCCAAATTGACAGGGGTAAATAATCCAATAGAACCCGTTGGAGACTGTGGTTTTTTTCTTTTTGAATCCATTGATTACCTCCTCATAAGCATAATTTCATTATATTCATTTTTTGTGTTATTTCAACATAGTTATTCAAATATTATTCACAATCAAGGCCTTACATATTGAGAAAAATATGCTCATATTCGATCATTTTGATCCTATAATTAAAGATAAGAGACTACTTTAAGTTGTTGAATATTTCAAAGGGGATTCTATGACTTCATCCAGCGATAATCGCCAAAAAGGCAAGAAATCCGCCTTTAGCACACCTGCAACCCTACGTCGTCAGATGGTAACAAGCCCTTCTAGCGGGAAATCCTCTCCTTCACCGCCCCCAAATGAACCCATGATACCTAGACCCCCTTCTCGCAGTTTGACTAGCACACCCCTATCTTTTTCTTCCGGAAGACAAACACCTGTTGCTGATTTAGAGTCCTCCAATGCAGAAGAAGTTTATCCTATTGATAGCGATAACTTTGAAGACGTTAGAACCATTATAGAAAAGTGGATTCAAGATAATTGTTTTGAGAATAAAAAAGGATTGTGGCAACCCATATGGGGACAGAAATTTACAACCGGTCTACGCTCATCAGGAACAGCGTCTCCAGAGGATGGCATCCGCAACTTAGGTCGAGTAATTGGCTATGAATTTATTCCCGACGACAAACCGAAAGAAGATAGAATCGGGATGTATCGTCTTGATTGGGATATCAAAAAAGGAAAACATTTCAATGCTGAAGTAACGCTTAAATCAAAGAGATTGTGGATAAAAAAATATTATGCTTATCGATTTGGCGATCTCGAAAACGATTTAGTCGCAGAAAGTGGTAAGACCAAACCAATAGGTGAGATAGCAGTCATTAACCAACTTAACATTTTTACCGCCGATGCGCTGAGAGAAAACCAAAAAATGATCCCCGAAGAAGCCGTGAAAATATTACATCATTTTTCTATGGATTCTTCTTTGACAAAACCTTATTTTCAAGAAATGGGAGTGCTATTGCGTGATTTGATACAGTGCGCTTATTCTGTCATTTCGACAAGCAATGACTTCAAACCAGATACCGAAATGAGTCTAGATAAATTAAATGGATTGATAACAGAATACTTATATGAGATTTGGTTTGCCCCTACCATGACTTTTTTATCTGAGATTGACCCTAAAAAAAATATTCAAGATGATATGATAATTGATAATAAAATCTTAGAACTGTTTTTAAAAGAATGTAGTTATGCAAGTGGTAATGATCCACACTGTGAATATGTCAAACATAAGATTGGTGAAATTGTTCAACTAGTTGATATTAAAGCTCTCAGAACTTTTCTTACTTACGTAGAACCATTGATTCAAGAATCAGATCTAACAAATATCAACGCTGTCTTCGCAGAATTGACTGGAAATCAAAAAGAAATGTTTTTTGCCCAACTTCAGGAAAAAGACTCTCCGCCTCGAAAACTTGGCATTAGTAAATAAATAAAAGATGATAAAACTGTTAAGAATTCTCAACTGGTTTGATTTCTTTACCATAAAATCGCTGTAGCGCTGAAACCATTTGCTGAGCAGGCGCTTGATGCGCGAATGAAGTCCGTAAATCATTCGTCCACTCTCCCGAGTCCAAATTCACCAGAATAGGCATCATGTAACCATTCGATTGTGGGTATAGTGCTAAAACCCATTGGCCATTGATGTCAGCAAATTGTTTGCTAGAGAGTATGAGCTGACCCATGCTCTTCTTCACCGTTAAACGCGTTGTGAGAGGATTTATTTGAAAGTAGTCTATTCCCTCGAACAACACATCACGCGCTTCAGGATGGGCCCTGCGTATTGATTGAGGAGAGAAATCACTTTCCATGAAGAAATCACCTCGTGATGGAACATCAGATTTTTTTCCCAGCACCACATCACTTAAAGAAATGCCACTGGCATGCGCATAAGGAATGTTCAATAGGCTCAATATTGTGGGTTTGATATCAAGTAAAGAGGTAATCCCCGACACAAGACTAGGTTGCGCGCCTTGCAAGCCATATAAACGTACCGCTAGAACAGAATGATACTGCGTGAAACTCAGCACATCAGTCCCATGCCCAGCAGACTGGTTCACCTTTTCTGTGTCATAAGACGGTGGATAAAAACGTGGGATCTTCGTTTTTTTATTGGCTAATGCAGGCATAAATCTATCTCTATCCGTAATCCTATCGCCATGCAACTCTAAGGCTTCACCATGATCCGACAGTAAAACAACAATACTATGCTCCAACAAACCATTTTGTTTTAACATCGCCAAAAAGTCTGCCAGTTGATGGTCAGCGCGTATCACAGCAGCTTGATAATTTGAAATAGCGCGATTGCCTTGCATATAGGAATAACTCTGCCAAAAATAAGGATAATGCGGCAAACAAAAATGCACTGCTAAAAATAAGGGTTTCACATGTGATGTAGCAATTATAGGTTGTAATAATTTAAGAAAACTATTGGGATTATAGGTCACATACGCTGGACGATTTCCATAACTATGCGGAAATAACCAATGTCCAACAAACGTATTCACAACTAAATTTGAGAAAGGAAAATCATTGAATGTTCCAAGTAGAAAATCATTAAATCCTATCGGCGGCGTCACAATGCGATCAAAACCAAAATTGGTATCAATATTACTGAAACGCGTTTCATCCATCGCAAAGACTGTTTCATAACCGTGTTGTTGTAAAATTCTCGGCAACGTTTCTGAAAGATCCATCGCTGACTGATCCGCCAAATCAAATCGCGCCGAATTTTGTTTAGGATATTCACCCGTCAACAAACTAGACCAAGCGGGAAAAGTTCTCGCGATAGGCGTCATCGCTTCTCCGAAAACAGTCGCCTGATTGAGAAATTCATCAAAATTCGGTGTGAGATGGATACTACCAAAATAACTTAAAAAATCCGGCCGTATCGCATCAACACCGATAATAAAAATATTCGGTTTTTCTTTGCTATCACCTTGCGTGATGACAAGTGGCTGTGAAGTGAAATGATGGGCTAAACCTGCGACGAGTAAGATGCAGCCTAAACTGAAAGTCAGAGCCCTATATTGGCTCGCCAG
>CAJCIZ010000087.1 GCA_903970525.1 Myxococcales bacterium
ATTTCTTTATTTTTTGAGAGATCATTAAGCTTACCTTCCGAGCTGCGCGAAACATATTCTGTTGGCAATCCCCGCTCAGCTTGCTGGTCTGCAATAATTAATCTTAATAAATCAGGTTTCATATATATCTCCATTGACAATGGAAGCTTAAGTCAAAAACCCTCCACTGTCAATGGGGACAAATAATTTATTAATATAATCAATATCTTATACACATATACAGCAAGATGGGCAGGTCAGGCCTAAGAAGTCCCGCCCACAGATCGTGTCTGAGGACGGGACGGCAGCTTAAGCAGTTTTTTGATACAGTCTATTGATATTATCCATCATAAATTGATAAATCACTTTGTGCATGACACCTGTTGGATGTAATTTATCCCAGAATATATGTTCATCTGGATTGGCACATTGAGTTTCACCTTGTGCATGATATTGCCCAATACGAAAAGCTTCGGATAAATCAGGTGACATTGCTATCGCATGTGCCAATTCATTTAACTTAATTTTTTGAGGCGCTCTTCCCAATTGTTTCTGCAATTGATGTAAAATAGTTTCTTCAGAAAATTGTGTTTGTTGCGCGGTAAATCCACCGTTCCAACAAGGTGTAGTCGTATCTGTAATATTAAGATTGTATTTTAGATTATAAATAGCAGGATATTGAATAATACTGCGGAAAAAATTGCTAACATCCAATACATTAATATTAATATCGCTATGCTTGGCTTGCAGACCAGAAACCATAGTCATCAGTTTTACATTGTGCGCATTCGCGAGATCACTTAACTCGCCTGCAATACCACTGGCTTGACCCTGAGGCGTGAGAGAAAAATCAGGCAGAGTGATCACAACAAAACTTTTTCCACCTGCCGCGATCAATCCTTCGATTGCCGTTTGAATGCCTTGCACGACTTGTGTGGTGTATTCATCAATTTTTGGATTGCCTGAGTCATCTCTTGGAGCGCCGTAGAGATAATCATTAGAACCTATCCAAATCACATATAACGTATGTGATCGGTCCTTATCTTTAGAAATAGCGATAGCAGCATTGTACATATCTAACGATGTTTGAAAATTAATTGGATAATACTGTGGATCACCATTGTGATTGAGCGCGGTTTCTCCACCCATAGCATAATTCTGTGAGGTGATATGACTCTGAAGCATGTTATCCGCCACATAATCTGTCCATACTTTGTCATTTGAAAATCTGCCTTGATAATAAGGCGGATCGACTGGCATCACTTTATTGTCCATCATGTACACAAGACCCTGATCGGACAGACTATCGCCAAAAAAAACAACTTTATTATAGGTAGGAAGATCCGCATAAACACAGGTTGAGAACAATAGACTCAGAATACAAGTTAATATAATCAAGACCAGGGGTTGGGTTCGCATAGGTAAGCTCCATTTCTTCTTTTGCGATATGGTACTCAATTGTGGTTCGTGACTAAAGCAAAATTGTGCTTTTCCTTCAGAATTAAGGTAAAATAGTCCAATGACCCCATCAACTCATAACAAAAATGAGTTCCTCTTCACCTCGCCTCGGTTAGGCTTCAGGCTCATCCGAGAAAGCGACTTCGATAACTTATTGAAATTAGATAGCGACCCAGAAATCAGAGCTTACTTTCCTATGGGCATGCTCAATGCAGAGCAAGTCAAAGATAAGATCAAACAAAATATCGAACTCTATAAAGCTAAAAAATTCTGTATTTTTATTGCCATAGATTTAGCCACGGGAAAATTCGCAGGACGCTGTGGCTTTGATGAAGTCGATACCAAAGACATTGAAGTAGGTTATGTGTTCTTCAAAGAATATTGGGGGAAAGGTCTTGCGACAGAAGCACTCGCAAGATTATTGCAATGGGCTGAAATAAATATCAAATCCAATCGCATCATCGCTTTCACACCCGTCAATCACATCGCGTCACAACGTGTCATGGAAAAATGCGATATGATTTATTATAAAAATGAAGTGATGTATGGTATGGACTGTAAATTTTATAAAAAAGAATTACACAGAGAGACGCTCGGTAATTAACTCATCTATCATAAAACGTTTTAATAAAGTTGCAGCCGTCATAGAAACAGATTCTTCATCAACCCATTCACATAAACCTTCACAAATTTGGCTGAAATTTTGGCCTGCGTTTAATGCATCGATAAAATACGCTTCTTCCACACTGAGCGAACAAAATTGTACGTTAAATCCTTTACGCCAGATGAGCCATTGTGTTGTTTCATCCCCTTTTTGTAAATGAGGGTCTTCTTCTTCATTCATCGCATTCCAAATGCCTGCAATATTCCATTCAAACGCTAAACGCTGAACAGAAGGATGTAATCGAAATTGCAACTCTGGCCATTCTTCAACAGATATGCTGGCCATTTCCGTGAGTGGGAAACAGGGAACATCACTGACATCAAATGCTTCTACGAGCGCCCATTCAAATTTCGCCATTTCAATAAGTAAATTATTTTGCGAATAAAGTGCTGTGTCTTGTAAAAAGTGTGGCAGATGTTCGCCGAACCAACGTACCGAACGATACTGTGACGGATGCGCATCAATATAACTACGACCTAGCTGATCAAATTTATCATCGCCGAGTAAGACATGTAATCCTGGATAATCAAAGGATAATACTTCCAACAAACGCAAATAATAGGCATCGCGATAAATAGCGAGACGAGTGGGTATGGATATTTTAGGTGTGTTAGCAATATCGTGCTGAATGGAAGACTCTTGTTGCATTAAATAACATTGAAAATTTTGTTGGAGTTCTGCTAAGTTCCCCACGTGACCTCCTGCTGCAACACTGTGTTTGCAATGCGACGCGCTTGATTCATTTCAGCGAGGAGTTCTTCTAGCGGCGGAATATTATCATCGCGTTCTATCATTGTAGAAATCGCGCCAAAATGTTTTATTGTTTCCGCATACAAATCCCAAACGGGTTGGATCACTGGTGCATCGTGTGTATCGATAATGTAATCGCCGTGATTGGAATGACCCGCAAGATGAATTTGCGCGACACGTTCTTTAGGCAATCCGTGTAAATAATCTAATGGATTAAAATCATGATTAAATGCGCTGACATAGACATTGTTAACATCTAGCAAAATAAAACAACCCGCACGTTTTGCAATTTCTGATAAAAATTCCCATTCTGTTATGTCAGATTGAACATACGTCAAATAGCTAGAGACATTTTCAATGAGAAGGGGTCGCCCTAAAAATTCTTGTACTTGTTGCACACGCGAGACAACATGGTTAATCGTTTCTTCTGTATAAGGCAATGGCAACAAATCATGCATATTTAAGCCATTCACACCTGTCCAACATAAATGATCCGACATCCACTTAGGTTCAATGCGATCAGCCAGTGCTTTGACTTCTGTCAGATATGACATATTCAATGGATCACTGCTACCAATAGAGAGGGACACGCCGTGCATCACGACAAGATAATTTTCACGAATACGATTGAGATAATATAAAGCTTTACCGCCCGGTACGAGATAATTTTCTGTGAGAATCTCAAACCAATCAACAGTAGGACGTTGGTCTAAAATCGTTTCGTAATGATCGGAACGAAGTCCTAAACCATAGCCTAAAAAAGGAAGTGATTTTTTTTTGCTTGTCACGATATCACTCTAAAATGTGAGACATAAAAAAAGCATCTCCGCTATTGCGGAGATGCTTCGTTCGATAATTACATACCGACTGTGCCGCCAACTTGTTCGCAAGCGCCTTTTGACATGCCAACTACGCCTTTGCCTTTACAAGAATTTTGGCCTTTACAAGCATTGTCTGCTGTTTTGCAGCTGCTTTTTCCTTTGCAAGCATTAACGCCCATGCAATGTACGTTTTTGCCTTCGCCGTGTGCTGTTGCTACAACAGGTGCTAATGCAAATACGCTTGCTGCGCCAATCGCTAATACTAATCCTGCTACTTTAGATGTCTTCTTCATACAAGCTCCTTTGTGTGAGATGGGAAAAAAATGCTGTCACATTTTATTCTACAGAGAATTGTTAATTTATTCAACTGCATTTAGCATGCAAAAATCAGTAACCCCCTGAATATTAGGCGAATACCTCAGCAAAAAACTCGCGCATTGCTACCCAAGAACGCTTATCCGCTAAACTGTTATAAACTGTGCCCAAAGATTCATCATGTGCGGCTGGATTGGTGAATGCGTGCTTAGCATGGCCATAAATATGGACTTGCCAATCTGCACCAGCAGCTGTCATTTCTTTTTCAAAAGCAGCGACTTGATCGGGGGGTACCATAGGATCATCATGACCATGCAAAGCTAATAGCTTGGCATGAATTTTTTTATTCGCGATATCCTTGGGTGCGGAGAGCAAGCCGTGAAAGCTAACAACGCCACGCATTTCAACACCGGATCGTGCTAAATCTAAAACACACAAGCCACCAAAACAAAAACCCATAGCACCGATGCGAGCTGTGTTCACCACTTCTAATTTTCTCACTGTATCGTAAGCTGCAAAAATTCTTTTGCGTAATAACTCTCTATCTTCCATAAAGGGTTTGATGAGCGCCATTCTTTCTTCTTTGGTTTTTGCTATCATCCCGTTGCCAAACATATCTAATGCAAAACCAACATATCCAAGCTCAGCGAGTTGCTCTGCTTTTTGGCAAGCGAAATCATTGCGACCTGACCAATCATGCGCAACAAGCACAACGGGTTTTTTCCCTTTTTTGCTATCATCCAATGCGCAATATCCTTCTAGCACAACATTGCCTTGGATATATTCAATTTTTGTTGTTTGTAACATCAGTGTTTACCCTCTTCATGTAATGGCAAAATAAAATAAAAAATCGCGCCGCCATCCGTGCGATTTTCAGCCCAAACTCTTCCACCATGTGCTTTGATAATACTTTGGCACACTGACAATCCTAGACCTGCGCCACTCTCATTACTCGCTGTCTGGCCACGATAAAATTTTTCAAATACTTTATCCACATCTTTCATCATCAAGCCTGGACCGCGATCTGCTACGGATAATAAAACACTATCCTCCTCTAAAAGAGCTGATATTTCTATAGGAGAATCTGGCGGCGTATAAAGAATCGCATTTTCAATCAAATTCACAAAGACTTGCTCCATGAGCACTTTGTCGAATGGAATCGTCGGCAATTCTGGTGAGAGTTTGACGACACAGGGTTTTTTATTTAATTTCTTTTCGATTCGATTCAGCGTTGTCTTGATTAATTCATCTAGTGCGTAGCGTTTTTTATGTAATTTAATCTTCCCTTCTTCTAATTGCGTAATTTGCAAGAGATTATTAATCAACTTGTTTAAGCGTTCTGTTTCATAAGAAATATCGAGAATTAATTCACGAGTCGATTTTGGATCGTGGTCTGATTTTTGATCTGCAAACTTGTCTAAGCGTTTGATGATCACTGATAATGGACCTTGCAACTCATGTGATAACGACGTAAATAATGCATTACGTAAGCGCTCAGTTTCAATCGCGGTTTGCGTTTCTTTCGCTTTTTCATGTAGCCTATCAACTTCTAACGCCAATGCCACTTGATTTGCACAAGCCTCTAAGAGATGGATTTGTTCTGGAATTAATAATTTTTCCGGTTGTCGTGGTGTCACTTTCAATACACCCACGGGCCCCGATGAACCTAATAAAGGGACATATACTGCGTCAGAATTAGGTAAGGTATCCGTCCCTAAGCCTGCAATTTGTCCCAAATCATAAACCCATTGCGCAACACCTTGATCTTTGGGTGACAATATTTTTTTAGAGGGCGCACCTGCGCGTGTTTGTAATTGTTTATTCTCAGGCAGAAGCGCCTGAACTTCACTTTGAAAAACTTCTGAAATGTGACGGACAGCGATTTCTAATAATTTATTACTGCCGCGCGCGATGGCTAATTGCCGCGTTAACGCATGTAATGCAATAGCACGTTGTTCACCTGACTGTGCGATTTCAGCTTGCTGACGATTGACTGTGGTCACACGCACAATAATCTGACTAATAAGCAATAAAGCAATTAAGGTAATAATATATTGAAAATCACTCAGCATAGACGTAAAAACAGACGGAACAAAAATATAAGCATAGGTTAATACACTCAAGATAGAAGCGAATAAAGAAGGCCCTGCACCACCATAGAGTGAAATAACAATTACACCTAATAAATACATCATCATCAGGTTACTCAACCCAACGAAAGGAAAAACAACCAAATTAACAATGGTGATAGCGAATACCGTTAAAGCAGCTAAGCCATAAGTGCCCCACTGAAACGATCGTTTTGAGGGGGTTGATTTAACGAATTTAGGCGCATCCCCTTCACCACGAATAATATAAATATCGATATCACCGCTATGACGAACTAACTCATCCACTAAACTCCCAAATAAAAAATCTCGCCACGGTGGACGAACTTGTTTTCCAATAATTATTTTGGTGACATTTTTTTGGTGCGCGAATTTCATAATCTCAGTAATGACATCCAACCCACTTAATATTCGTGTTTCTGCGCCTAGCTGTTCTGCTAAACGTAGATTTTGGACAGCATTATTGCGCTGTTCATCTGATAATTTTAATTGCGGTGTTTCAACATGTACTGCAATCCAATCAGCATGCATGCTTTTTGCCAAGCGTCTTGCCGCGCGGATCACTTTTGCTGAACGAGTCTCTGAGCCTACACAGACTAATAACCTTTCTGTGACAGGCCAGGTTTGTTCTATGCCTTTGCCACGGCGATAAGAAAGCACTTGCTGGTCTACATGCGCTGCCGTAAAGCGCAAGGCCAATTCACGTAGTGCTATTAAATTTCCTTTACGAAAAAAATGTTGCGTCGCTAACTCTGCTTGCGTAGGAAAATAAACTTTACCTTCTTGCAAACGCTTTAATAAATCATCGGGCGGAAGATCAATTAATTCGATTGAGTCCGCCATTTCTAACAAAGAATCTGGCACTGTCTCGCGGACTTTGATACCAATAATTTGTGTAATGTCATCGTTTAGACTTTCTATATGTTGGACATTGAGTGTCGTGTAAACATCAATACCACGATCTATCAGTTCTTTAATATCTTGCCAACGCTTTGCATGTCGCAAACCTGGAACATTTGTGTGTGCCATTTCATCCATTAAGATTAAGGCCGGCGCACGTTTTAACGCACCATCTAAATCAAATTCCAATAAACTTTTACCGTGATACTCAACAATATGTCGCGGCAACGTCACTAATCCTTGCAACATCGCTTCTATTTCTTTACGGCCGTGGGATTCAACTAATCCCGCAACAACATCTAATCCTTGAGCGCGCTTCGCTAAAGCATCTTCCAACATGGTATAGGTTTTTCCAACACCAGGGGCTGCGCCCAAATAAATTTTCAACTTACCACGCTGAGGAATTTCCTCCTCTTTGGCGCGCGCTAATAATTCTTCTGGTGTGGGCCGTCTAACGTCCATTTCTATCCCTTATGATGATTTTCATCAAATGCATCTAAAGCAAGATTCAACTCTAATACATTCACACGTGCTTCGCCAAGTACTGCCGCAAAACGAGGATGAATCGCGTCATGTATCAGTATTTTGAGCTGATCTTCTGGCAGATTTCGAACTTTTGCAACGCGATGCACTTGATAATACGCTGCATATGGACTGATATCAGGATCTAATCCACTCGCGGAAGTGGTGACTAAATCCACTGGTATTAATAAATGATTTTGAGTATCCGATTGTTGAAGTGTCGCAATACGATTTTTCACTGCCATTAATAATTCTGGATTCATAGGGCCATAATTAGACCCATTTGAGGACATCGCATTATAAGGATAGGGCATCGTAGCTGAAGGACGTCCCCAAAAATATTTCGCCTCTGAAAAGTTTTGTCCTATGAGTTCGGATCCAACAGCTACGCTTTTCTGTTGAACGAGACTGCCATTGGCATGCCAAGGAAAAATAGCTTGTGCGATGACGGTGACCACCGCGGGATAAATCAATCCCGTCACAATGCTGAGTAGCATAAATAAAATGAATGCAGTCTTCATGTGTTTAATAGCATCCATTAGCCGAATCCTAATCCGTGAATGATTAAATCAATTAATTTAATACCAAAGAAAGGTACAATTAATCCCCCTAATCCATAAATAAAAACATTCGTGCGCAACAAAATCGCCGCTGAAACACGCCGATAAGACACGCCGTGCAAAGCGAGCGGAATTAAAATAACAATAATTAAAGCATTAAATATCACCGCAGATAATATTGCACTTTCTGGCGTGGCGAGACGCATGATATTTAAACTATTTAATGCGGGATAAGTCCCTGAAAACGCTGCAGGTAAAATCGCAAAATATTCAGCGATACCATTAGCAAGACTAAAGGTTGTCAGTGCACCCCGTGTCATCAGTAATTGTTTCCCAATTTCAACTATCTCGATGAGCTTGGTGGGATTGGAATCTAAATCAATTAAGTTACCGGCTTCTTTTGCGGTTTGTGTGCCTGTGTTCATTGCTAATGCCACATCAGCTTGCGCAAGTGCTGGCGCATCATTCGTCCCATCTCCTGCCATGGCGACTAAATACCCTTGTGCTTGCAGCTTACGAATCAAGGCTAATTTATCTTCTGGCGTGGCATTCGCAAGAAAGTCATCGACACCGGCTTCTGCTGCAATGGCTGCTGCAGTTAAAGGATTATCGCCTGTCACCATAATGGTCTTAATACCCATTTGGCGTAATTGCGCAAAGCGCGCGCGAATCCCACCTTTGATGACATCTTTGAGATAAATCACACCCAGAACTTTCGCATCTTCTGCAACAACTAATGCCGTACCGCCTTGTCGGGAAATCATTTCAACGCTTTTTTTCACAGAAGGTGAAACGTCTCCACCCATTTGATGTACATAGGTTTCAATGGCTTGTGCCGCACCTTTACGAATTTGCCGCCCAGGTAAATTTGCCCCACTCATACGTGTTTGTGCTGTAAATGGGATAAAGGTCGCGCCTAAATTTTTAATTTCTCTACCGCGCAATTTGTAATTTTCTTTTGCTAACACAACAATGCTACGTCCCTCTGGTGTTTCATCTGCTAAAGACGCAAGCTGAGCAGCATCCGCTAAGGTTTCTATACTCACACCTTCGGCGGGAATAAACTCTGTGGCTTGTCGATTGCCTAAGGTGACCGTACCTGTTTTATCGAGAATTAATACATTCACATCACCCGCTGATTCAATAGCGCGACTGGACATAGCAATCACATTGGCTTGTATCATCCTGTCCATCCCAGCAATCCCGATCGCTGAAAGCAGACCACCAATGGTTGTCGGCGCCAAACAAACAAATAATGCGATTAACACTGTGACAGTCACGACTTTTCCAAGGCCTGTCGCTGCCGTGCTATAAGTTGAAAAGGGCAACAAAGTCGCACAGACTAATAAAAAGATAATCGTCAATGAAGCTAATAAAATAGTGAGCGCCAATTCATTCGGTGTTTTTTTTCGTTTAGTGCCTTCGATCAATGTAATCATATGATCTAAAAAAGTTTCGCCTGGATTGGCTGTGACTCGCACAATCAACCAATCCGAGGTGACTTGTGTACCGCCTGTTACAGCACAACGGTCACCACCGCTTTCTCTAATCACAGGTGCACTTTCACCTGTGATCGCACTTTCATTGACAGAAGCAATCCCCTCAATGGCATCACCATCTGAAGGAATTAAATCACCTGCTTCGACTAGCACAATATCGCCTACACGTAAACGCATCGCAGACACTAAAGTTATTTTTGCATCACGCGAAGGTGCAGCTAATTTCTTTGCTTGAATTTCACGCCGCGATTTTCGTAAGGTACTCGCTTGAGCTTTACCACGTCCTTCCGCTATGGCTTCCGCGAAATTGGCAAATAGCACGGTAAGCCATAACCATATTGCAACAGCAAAAATAAAAGAAGCAGATGCATCTCCTCTCCAAAAAAAGGCCTGTATAAATAATCCCGTCGTGAAAAAACTGGCAATATACACAGTAAACATCACAGGATTTTTGATTTGTTTGCGGAGTGATAATTTTAAGATGGCGTCACGCACTGCCATTTTAATGAGAGGCAAATTAAATAAACGATGAGTTTGAATCTTAGCTACCATAGTGATTCCAAAGCATTAATTGTTCGACGATAGGACCTAGCGCCAATGCCGGTAAAAAAGTGAGTGCGCCAACAATAACGACAACACTGATCAGCAATATAATAAAAAGTAAATTATTTGTCGGCAGGGTCCCAACACCACTTGGGATACATTTTTTTTTCGCTAATGAACCAGCAATCGCTAAGGTTGGAATCGCTATCCAGTAACGTCCAATCAACATAGCAATGCCACCTAAAATATTATAAAACGGTGTATTGGCATTCAGTCCTGCAAATGCGCTGCCATTATTATTTGTCAGTGAAGTAAATGCATAGAGAATTTCACTAAAGCCATGCGCACCTGGATTCCCTAATGCACTTTTACCTGCCTCTAATACCACTGCAGCAGCTGTCATCGTCAAGACAACCAACGGCATCACTAATACAATGAACGACGCCATTTTCATCTCAAAGGGTTCAATTTTTTTGCCTAAATATTCAGGTGTTCTTCCCACCATTAATCCTGCAACAAAAACTGTGAGAATCACAAAAATCAACATGCTGGATAAACCTGATCCTACCCCACCAAAAACAGGTTTTCCTAATTGCATTAACCAGAGTGGCGCTAATCCACCGATGGGAATGAATGAATCATGCATAGCGTTAACAGAGCCGTTGGAGGACGCCGTCGTTGCACTTGCCCAAATTGCTGAATTCACAATACCGAATCGGGTTTCTTTCCCTTCCATATTGCCACCCGGATAGAGTGAACCAATGGGTGATGGACTGACATGCAGCGCTGTCAATGATGGATTGCCTGCTTGCTCTGATGTGACTGTCACAAATAAGAGAGGCACAAAAATGATTAGCATGGCAATTAAGATGACCCTACCTTGTCGCACTTCTCCCACCATTAATCCAAACGTATAACAAAATGCCGCCGGTATTAAAAGTATCGCCAACATTTCAAGAAAATTAGTCAACGCATTAGGATTCTCAAATGGATGCGCTGCATTTGCTTTAAAAAATCCGCCACCATTTGTGCCTAATTGCTTAATCGCAATCTGCGATGCAACAGGCCCCATTGGGATTATTTGTTCACGTAGTTCTTTCACTTGCTTGGCATCATGATAGTGTATGCTCTGCACTAAATTGACTTTTTCATACGACTTAAAATTTTGAATCACACCTTGTGACACTAAGAAAAGTGAAAACACAAATGCTAGCGGTATAAATAGATAGTAGACGGTACGTACCATGTCTACCCAAAAATTTCCTAGTCCTGTTGTTTCACATCTCACAAAGCTACGTATCAGTGCGAGTAATAAGCAAATTCCTGTCGCTGCAGAAAGAAAATTTTGTACGGTCAAGCCAAGCATTTGTGAAAAATAACTGAGTGTTGATTCTCCCGCATACGCTTGCCAATTCGTATTGGTAGCAAAACTGCTTGCAGTATTGAATGCAAGATCGGGCGCTACATTCGGAAATGTTTGTGGATTGAGTGGCAAAGAAACTTGTAAACGTTGCAGAAGATAAACTGCGATGACGCCTATCAAATTAAAAAACAGCATGGTGATTAAATAGCTTTTCCAATTCATTTCACTGTCTGGAGAAATGCCACAGATTCGATAGGTTAAATTTTCAAGATTGCGCAAAAGAGGGGGGCGAAACGTACCTTGATAAATTTGCGCCATATACCATCCTAACGGCTTTACCAAAGCGAGAACTATTACTAGGTACAACACAATCTGAAGTGTACCATTCTCTGTCATGAAGAATCCTTTCTGACTTAAAATAATTCCGGTTTAAATAAAACAATTAGCAAATAAATAAATAATCCAATTGCGATGAGGCCCGCAATACAATAAAGACTCATTCGCCATTCCTTGATAATAAGTCAAAAAACTCGATAAGACCAAAACATGTTAAAAAGAACGCTAAGGTTATGCCTAGAAATAACATATCAGTCATCGTCAGTCATCCAGCGCATGCAGCATGAAAATCTTATCTTATTCTTATTGTAATTATTATCAAGTGGCATAAAATCACTGCATTTTGTTGAATGTTTGGTCATTATTTCTTGCCTTGGAGTATTTGGATTCATGGCATTTAAGATTCTCTTAATATTTCTGTATTAATCTATTTAGAAGTAACGACTCCCGTAGCTAATGCAAAAGGAGCGGGGGCTCAGTTGAGTTTTGTGTGAGTTGCGGGTGAGTTGTTACGGCCAAGCATATAATGACTGGGGTACTGTCACTGAAAAATTTTTCCGTGCTCGCAGGCTCCGCGCGGAAGGAAATTTTTCAGCGCCACCCCGTATTTTATATACGAGCAAAAGCACATCGCTTCTTTGCCTACTTCCATTTTCGTAGTAATGTTTTCTCTATCTTCTGTTGCGTTGCAAAAGCAGCTTGATAATCAGGATGCACATCAAAGCTTTCTAAGTACCAATGAGATTTATCTTGTAATGACACTTCCATTTTGTCCGCATTCACTACTGAAAAACTTGATAATGAAAAATGTAAACCTACACCTAAAGCTTTTAATACCGCTTCTTTGCGCGACCAAATCCAATAAAATATTTTAATTCGCTCTGGCTCTGGCACAGCTAGAAGATAAGCGTATTCTTCTTCGCTAAAAAATTTTTTGGCTACACCAT